>NZ_LR134263.1:1243627-1554533 GCF_900636325.1 Staphylococcus delphini | reverse complement strand
CTAATAAGACCTAAAGAAATGTAGTCTTGTTTACTTTTAATCAACGTCGCATTGATCGATACATTAAGTGCGTCATTAATTTTCGGAATATCTTGTAATAACAATTGATTTTGTAACATTTTGGTATTCGTTGAAATCATGACGTGCTCGCCTGTTTCGATATAATACATTAATGAAGCGACCAAATAAGCTAATGATTTTCCACTACCCGTATCAGCTTCAATGAGTGCTTTTTCGTTATGCATGAGCTGGTCAAACACAATTTGCGCCATATAAAGCTGTTCTTCACGATATTGGTAATGACAGGCGTCAACGATTGTTCGATACAAAGCGGTCAAATCACCGTCAAACTGAACGTGACTGACTTCAAAATCAGGTGGAGCGAGATAATAAATTTGTTCAAACTGATTTAATCCAGTCATTTCTTTTGTCGCATCATGTAAACGGACTTGTTCGAAAAAATAGTCGTCCAGTTGATATTTTAATTGCTTGCTTAAATAATACAGTTGTTTCTTTGTGTTAATCGGTAAAACCTCAAACTTTTCAAACGCCAAAATCATAATACGCGCTGTTGTATAGGCGTCTTCATCTGCGCGGTGTGCTTGTGTCAGCGGAATACCTAATGATTCAGCAAGCTCTGTCAGTTGATAGCTTTTCTCTGTTGGAAATGCAATTTTAAAGAGTTCCAATGTATCAATGACTTTTTTCGGTTGGTAATGAATATGACATTTTTTGAATGAACGTTTTAAAAAGTTAAGGTCGAAATTCACATTATGTGCGACGAAAATACAATCTTTAATTTTCGCATAAATTTCATGTGCGACTTCTTTAAAATAAGGTGCTTGATTTAACATTTCTTCTTCAATGGAAGTCAATGCTTGAATAAAAGTCGGAATCGTCAAATCGGTTTTGATCATTGAGTGATAATGGTCAATAATTTGATTGTTACGAACAAAAGTAATGCCAATTTGAATAATATCATCATAATCTGCTTGGTTGCCTGTCGTTTCAAGATCGACAACAGCATAACAGGGTTGATGCGCCATATGCCCCCTCCTTTCTCTCTTTATGGATTAAAAATCAATATCTGCACTCATTAAACGGTGGAAATCACCATCACGATCAACGACAAGTAAAAAGCCTTGGTCATCAATTTCCATTACTTTACCATAAAATTGTTGTTTGCCTTCTGTAAAACGTAATTGCTTATTCCAAATGTTTGAGCGCTGAATATATTCATCTTTAATGGTTGTAAAAGGTTCAGTCAAAAATTGTTGATAACGTACTTCAATACGTTGCATCAATTGTTCTAAAAAGTCATAGCAGTTGATATTTTTTCCATAATGTAATTTGACACTCGTTGCAGTTTGTTGTAATGCGTCGTCAAAATCTGCAACGTCATGATTTAAATTAATGCCAATACCACAAATGACTGCCTCAATCCCATCTGCATTTGCTACCATTTCCGTCAGAAACCCGCATACTTTTTGACCTTCTATGTAAATATCATTCGGCCATTTAATTTCAACTTTTGCTGGACTAAATGACTGAATCGCTTCACTGATGGCTAATGACATAAATAAATTAAACGTCGTCAGCATTGAAAAAGGAATGTCTGGTCTTAAAACGAGTGACATCCATAAACCTTTCCCTTTTGATGATTGCCAAACACGTTTGAAACGCCCTTTTCCTGCAGTCTGTTCATCGCTTAAAATGAGCATAGTACGGTCATCGTTTAAAATTGCCTTTTTAGCGACTTGTTGTGTAGAGTCTACGGATGGATATGTTTGAAATTGAGCGATAAAGGATTGATGTTTAAAAATTGAGGTCAATATTCCTTTATGCCATGATTGTGGCAAAGCTTTCAATTGATGCCCTTTATTGTGGATTGAATCAATTGAAAATCCCTCTGCTTTAAGTTGATCAACTGTTTTTTTGACCGTCATCCGTGAAATATTGAGCTGTTCTGCAATCGTCTGCCCCGAAATATAGTCGGGTCTTGCATCTGTTAATAATTCTAATATTTGATCAAGATATTTTGACATGTGTTCTCACCCATTCAATGATAGCTTCTGTTTGATTGTTGACTTCACGTTGAATCACAGCATGTTCAGCTTGGCGTAATACGTCTTTAATCCACGGTCCGCCTTTTAATTGGAACGCTTGCATTAACCATTTCCCATCTATGGCTAAATCTTCTCGTGATTGAATTGGCAAATCTTCCCACACAGCTTGGAGACTTGCGCTGTTAAAGATAATCGGTGATGGTAAATCGATTTGGTTGTCTTCTAATATCGGTCGCAGTTCATTGATTGTTAGCGCAACCTCAATGCCAAAGTCGTACACAAATTGTTGGAGCTGCACTTTAGTATCTATGGTTTGCGCCCTTTGAATAGCCGATATTAACGTTTGAATGATGCGAACTTGTGCATTACTCAGTTTTAAAGGCTTAAACGCTTGATAATTTGTACGATAGCTGAGAATGGCTAAAAACGATTCAATATCGACCGGTGCATTCAATTTTATCGCTGCGACATCGACATCTTTGAAATATGGGATGTAACGCCACAAGTGCAATGGTTCGAGTTTGGGAAAGGTTTCCGCAACATAGCGCCCTTTAACTAATAATGTCAGTTCGTTCATAATGCGTTCAATAGATAAATATTCCAAATCCGCCATTTGCTGTGCCATCGCTTCAAATGTCGTCTTATCAATCGTAAATCCGAGCTGTGACTTAAAACGTAAACCGCGCAATATTCTTAGTGCATCTTCGTCAAAGCGTGTCTTTGCATCGCCTACCGTACGAATGATACGCTGTTCAATATCGCGTTCACCATCAAAATGGTCAATACGTTCGTAGTTGATATCCATCGCTATGGCGTTCATCGTAAAATCTCGACGTTCCACATCTTGGTATAAATCCCTGACAAAATAAACTTCTGTCGGTCGACGATGATCCACATATTCAGCTTCAGCACGGAAAGTTGTCACTTCATAATTTTCGTGTTCCCATACGACATTGATAGTGCCATGTTCTTTACCAATGGGAATCGTATGTTCAAAGAGTGCCTCAATTTCATCAGGTGTCGCATTCGTCGTAATGTCTACATCATGGATAGGCCGATTCATAATAAAATCTCGCACTGAGCCACCGACAAAATAAGCTTCATATCCATGTTGAATCAAACGTTCTAAAATAGGTTTGGCTAATTCAAATTGAGATTGATTCATGAATTACAATTCCCCTATCATCTTTTTATAATAATGTTCATACTGGTCAGCGATAATTTGTGAATCGAACCGTTTTGTAATATCGTGTAACATATTATCACGCAACGATTGATATAATGCATCATCTGTCAGTAATTTTAGCGCATAGTCAGCTGCGGTTTGACTGTCGCCGATATCCACTAAAAAGCCTGTTTCACGATGTTGGATGACTTCTTGAATGCCGCCTGCACGTGTACCAATAGGAACAACGCCTGTTTTCATTGCTTCTAACAAGGTAAGACCAAAGCTTTCTTTTTCACTCATTAATAACACAATATCTGACATTTGGTAAAAATTACTCATACAATCTTGCTTACCTAAAAAGAGTACATCTTCGGAAAGATCCATTTCGCGGACTTTCATTCGCATATCTTGCAATTCAGGGCCATCGCCAATGAGCAACAATTTGGATTTAATGTGTTTGCGAACGAGTGCAAATGTATCAATAATCGTATCAATCCGTTTGACTTTACGGAAATTCGACACATGAATAAATACTTTTTCGTCTTGAGCAATGCCATAACTTTCTTTTAAACCGGTATTATAACCCGTCGGAAATTCAGACTCTCTTACAAAATTATAAATCGGTACAATCTCTTTTTGAGGTGCAATAATCTCATTCGTTTCGGCTTTTAATGATTCACTCACACTCGTAACAATATCACTTTGTTCGATGCCGAATTTAATCGCATTTCTCAATGAATGGTCATAGCCGAGAACTGTAATATCTGTACCATGCAAAGTCGTCATAATTTTAATATCTTTGCCAGACATTTGTCGCGCTAAAATCCCACAAATCGCATGTGGAATCGCGTAATGCATATGGAGCACATCTAAGTCATATTCATTAATGACATTTGCGATTTTTGTACTTAACGAAATATCATAAGGTGGATATTGGAACACAGCATATTGATTTACGTCAACTTGATGAAAAGTAATGTTAGGTACCGGTTTGTTTAAGCGAAATGGCATATTTGAAGTAATAAAGTGCACTTCATGCCCACGTTCAGCCATTAAAATACCGAGTTCTGTTGCGATGATCCCTGAACCACCCACTGAGGGATAACAAGTAATGCCAATCTTCATATAGGTCGTACTCCTTTATGTCTTTCTTTCAAAACGATTTTTATCACGTTTGTTGAATTTTTCCATCGTTTGGTTAAAGCTTTCTGTCATATCGATATCGAGCGAGTTTGCGAGACAGAGGAGAACAAAAAGATTGTCACCTAGTTCGGCTTCGATGGTATTTTCAGCCTCACTCGCTTTCTTCTTTTTCTCTCCATGATAGTGATTGATTTCACGTGCCAATTCACCCACTTCTTCTGTTAAGCGGGCAAGATTTGCAAGTGGAGAAAAATAACCTGTTTTAAACTGTGAAATGTATGTATCGACTTCTTTTTGCATATCGGAGAGTGATCGATTCATGATATGACATCCTTTCTGTTTTCATTCTTCTTTATCTTACATGAAATGTGTGGCGTTGAGCAATCTATGCACCTTTTTGATAGGTGAAACACTTTTTTATAATAGTGTTTTATCAATATATTTCTACAAACGCAAAAAAAGAGCTGGGCGTCTGTCCCCCAACTCTTTTTAATGTTGATTATTGATCTGCTGAACGTGCGATTAAAATTAAACGAACGAGCTCAGCAACTGCAACGGCTGTCGCTGCAACATAAGTCATCGCTGCTGCTCTTAATACGCGACCAGCATGTTTATATTCTTTTTCATTCACGATATGCATTTTTTGAATTTGATTCATTGCACGTTTACTCGCGTCAAATTCGACAGGCAACGTCACAATGGAGAACAATACAGCGAATGCCATTAAGAAAATACCAATCCATAACGCTGTTGAACCAATCGCCATGTGTAATGATGTCATGATAATCCCAGCCATAATGAAAATATATGACATCGAACTACCGATGTTTGCAACAGGTACTAATGCACTTCGGAAACGTAAAAAGAAATAACCTTCGTAATGCTGAATTGCATGACCAACTTCGTGAGCGGCAATTGCAGTTCCGGCAACACTTGGTTTGTTGTAGTTTGAAGGTGACAATACGACGACTTTGTTTTTCGGATCGTAATGGTCTGTTAAAAAGCCTTGACCTTCTTTAACTTCGACATCATAAATGCCATTTGCGTGTAAAATTTCTAATGCTACTTCTCGTCCCGTCTTGCCACTTGTTGATCTAACTTGAGCATATTTTTCATAGTTAGATTTAACTTGGTGTTGTGCATACATTGGGAGGATCATAAGTATAATAAAATAAATAATTAAAGACATGATGGACATTATGCTCACTCCTTTATAATATTATTGTACTGGCTTCATCAAACTTGGTCAATCTTTTTACCCCTGCTGAGTCGATAAATTACGAACAAAATTGGCAATATGGATAGCCAAAATGCAAGGTAACCAATTTGTGCTTCATAATGTCCGAGTCCGCCGTACACTGGATATTGATGAAAAACGTAATCGATCACATCATTATGGAAAACCCAAATGATAGTGACTGCTAAACTCATTAACGTAAATTTGAATTGTGGTAAAAATAATACAGCTTGAAACGCCATAATACCGTGAGAAATCATTAACATGACACCCACCACATAAATAGTATTGTCCTCTATAAACAACAAAAGATTCATCATAACTGCCCAAATGCCATATTTCAATAATGTGACGAAAGCGAGCGTATCAATGATGGCACTTTGCTTTTTACACATTAGCAAGATTAAGCTGACGACTAAAAATAACGTCGCAGTGGGACTATCTGGAATAAATGGCCAAAAATACCACGCTGATCTGAAAAGTTGTGGCGCATACCAAATATAACCATAAAGCGTCCCTAAAATATTACTCATAATAATCAATATGAGTATTGGGCGTTGATAAAACAACATGTTCTGTAGAGCTGTCCACATGATTGAGATCCCTTTCGTCAGTCAATATTTAAATTTCGTCAGTAATATGTCTCAATTTAATGAGATTTAATATTTTTGTATAGTGCTGAAATGATTGAATATCTTTCAAATTTAAACTTAAGTCAATATGTGATTTTAATAAATAAATGATTTGCTGCTCTGTACTATGAGAGAGCTCGATATGATACACATCTTTATGATACGCATCTCCATTTTGCGTTGCGAGCAGTTGTTGCAATAATAAATGATCGAGACGTAAATCACGATCAGCTTCAGGATTAAAATGAATTTTAACGTCCAGTTGCTGTGAATGATGAATGACTCGATCAAATATTTCATTCGTGTTCATCATTACCGTCTCACCGTCATGATATTGAATGGCTACGTCAGGTGTATCCGACACAGCCATTTCTATAGTAGGGTGTTCTGCTACGATTTGATCGACAAAATGAATTTTTTCAATCAGTGCAGGGGTCGTTTTAATGAAATTGAGTAACCATACACTGATTCGAGATTTAAACTGATAGTGAAAGAGTAAATACTCGATAAAGTCACGTTTTTCAATATTTAAACGCGTATCTAGCATCTGTTATCACCTTAAATTAATCGTCCTTGTTCTGCATCCCACTCAGGGTTACCACTATCTTTTTGCAACAGTAATTGAAGAATAGATTTAGCTTGTTCGATTTGACCGATTTCGATGAGATAATAGTAGTAATCTTTTAAGAAATCAATGTTGTCACGCATCGATTCAAACGCTAACCCGTAAAAATGTTGCGCCTCTTTATCACGTTCTTCTTGTCCTAATGCATATGCGAGTTGCCACATAAATTGAGGGTCCATATCTTCTTCATCAACATACTGAACTAATTCAATTAATGCTTCATAATCTTCTTCATTACGTAAAAAGTCAGCCAACAACAGTAAAGGTTCTTGATAACCCGGATCCACTTCAAGTGCTTGTTTTAATAACGTCACACCTTCATTTTGATCGCCATGTTCGATTTGCAATGCCCCCGTACTGTACATCAACTCTTTATAAAACTGGTTGAGACGTAACCCTTCTTGACCGATTTCAATCGCATCTGCAAATGTTTTCTCGTTTTCATAAAGTTGTTGTAAATAGTAGTAGCCTTGAATAAAGTCTGGATCTTTTTGGAGTAATGTTTTTACCAACTTAATTGCTTCATGCGTCATGTCATTCTTTTCATACGCGATCGCTTTTTTAAGATAATCTTCTGATGTCAGTTCATTGTCATTTATTTCATCAAACCAACGTAGTGCATCGGTATAGTTGCCGCTTTGAAGACTGCTATCTGCTAAACGTGAGAATAAGTTAACACCATTGACTTCATACTCTCCGCTCTGGAGTACAGTGTCATACTCCCTTGATGCGCGCAAATATTGACCATCATAGTAGAGTAACTCTGCTAATGCGAAATGGACAATCGGATCAGCAGGTTGTAGCTCGATCGCTTGTTCGATTTTTTCAATCGCAATATCTATCATATTAATTTGTTGATATAAATCAGCTTCTAACATTAAACGTTCAGGTGTGAGTGGCACTTCATTTAAAAACTCTAATGCTTCATCTGTTTGGTTCTCTGAAATCAGCCCATCAATAAAATAGATTAAAATTTCATCTTCATCTGGATATTTCATGTAAAGCGTACGAAAGACTTCAAGGCCTTGTGGTGTAAGTCCGAATTGATATAATGTCTCACCTAGAACAAACAATGCCTCATCGTTATCTGATTGCAACGCTTCCTGAACGCGAGAATCGAGTTGATCTAATTTTTGTAAGTTGATATCGTCAATTAATTTGTAGATATCTTGCATACTATCCCTCATTTTCTAATTGTTTAAGTAGTGGCAAAAACCCTGGGAATGACACATTGACACTTTCGAATTGTGCAATTTCAATCGGTTCTGGTGTCATAAGTGAAGCAACGGCTAACATCATACCGATACGATGGTCGTTATGACTGTCAACAGGTTGAATTTGACTGATTGTTGACGGTTCGATGATGAGTCCGTCGTTAGTCGGCTTAAGTTTTAAACCTAACTTACCGAGTTCAATTGCTGTTGTATCAATACGGTTGGTTTCTTTCACTTTTAATTCTTCAGCATCTTTTATGATACTTGAACCATGTGCTTGTGTACAGAGTAACGCAATTGTCGGTAGCTCATCAATACATCTTGGAATAAGACCGCCACCAATTTCAATACCCTTTAAACCAGGTGTATATTGCACACGAATCGTTGCAGTGGGCTCTGGACCATTTGTTTGATTTGAAAGTGAAATATTGCCGCCCATACGCTCAACGATTTCGATAATTCCGTCACGGGTTGGGTTTATGCCAACGTTATGAAGCGTAATGTCACTACCTGGTGTAATTAATGCCGCCACGATGAGAAAGACTGCCGATGAAATATCTCCAGGTACTTCGAAGTCGCGCGGTTGGATATGATGAATCCCTTCGCCTGGTAAGGTCACTGTTAAATCTTGTGTTTGAACAGGAATACCATAATGGGCAAACATCGTCTCAGTATGGTTGCGTGACATATCTATTTCGCGAATCGTTGTCGTATTTTGAGCAAATAAGCTTGCAAACAAAATGGCACTCTTCACTTGCGCGCTTGCAACTGGCATATCATAATGAATCCCTTTGACTTCACTAGGTCCAATGATAAGTGGTGTGTAGTTATCCTCTACACCTGAAATGTTGACATGCATTTGTCGAAGCGGTTGAAGCACACGGTCCATAGGTCTTTTGCCGATAGACGCATCTCCAGACAACACACTTTGAATGCCTAATCCACCAAGCAATCCGGCCATCAAACGTGTCGTCGTGCCTGAATTACCTGTATATAACGTTTGGTGTGGCGTTTGAAAATGAGCATAACCAGGTGAGTCAATCGTCATGGCTTCATCTGTAATGTCCATTTTAACGCCTAACTTTTCAAATATTTTTGCTGTACGTAAACAATCTTCACCGAGTAAAGGTTGATGTATAACAGAGCGTCCTTGTGCTAAAGAAGCCAGCATAATCGCTCGGTGCGTCATTGATTTATCGCCAGGTACGGATACTTCACCAATGAGTGGCCCGTTAATCATAATTTTTTCCATCTATATCACCTCAAGATATTGTTGTTTGAATGTCTCAAGTGCTTTTTCTAATATAGGTGTTTCAACGTGTTTAACGATAGGGTCACCAATTGCTTGTAGCAGAACCATGCGTACACCCTTTGCATCATTTTTCTTGTCATTGCGCATGAGTTTAAATAACGGTTCGAATTCAAATTGGCGAATCACATCTAACGGATAACCTAAACGATTTAAATACTTGAAGTAATGTGGAATATCAAAATGCGTGTCCAATAATAGATTTGAAACGATAAATTGATAGACAATCCCCATCATGACAGCGTGACCATGTGCAAGTTGATATTGATATTCGATCGCATGACCCAACGTATGACCTAAATTTAAAAATTGACGTTGACCACGTTCTTTTTCATCATTCAATACAATTTGCAGCTTTGTTTGAATCCCGTTAATTAAATACTTTTCAATCCCATACAACGCTCTTAAATGTCCGTTATCGGGATAAGCATTTTCAAGCGTCTGTACTGATTGCGCATCATTCAACAATGCATGTTTATATACTTCACCATAACCGCTTAATATTTCCGAATAAGGTAATGAAGTGAGAAACTCTAAATCGTAAATGACCGCTTTTGGACGATGAAAGGCACCGACAAGATTTTTACCGTGTGTCGTATTGATACCCACTTTACCGCCAACACTCGAATCATGGGCAAGAATCGTTGTAGGGACTTGAATAAAGTCAACGCCGCGTAATAATGTTGCGGCTAAAAAGCCAACGAAATCGCCTGTTGCACCGCCGCCAATTGCGATTAAGCACGTATTACGCGTTGGTTGATGGGCAAGTAGCGCCTCAATATAATGTTCATACTGCGCCATATACTTCACTTGTTCACCTGAAGGGAGTTGAAACGTGGTATATGCATGATGATGAACGAACTTAGAAATCTTGGCTTCCCAAGTTGTATAGACGTTTTGATCGACAAACACAAACACATGTTGGTAGTTAGAAACGAGCGCATCTAATTGGTCGAATGCAGCATGTTCAATAATAATCGGATAATTGTGGTCCGGATATGTCGTTGTTAATTGCATGATTTATCACCTATCATTAATATGTTTGGTTCAGTTCGCGTCTTTCAGCGACTTGTTGTGCGAGACGTGAAAAGTCATGAGAACCAAACTCCTCTAAAATAGTTCTCGCAATTTCATATGAGACAGCATGTTCACAAACAATACTTGCAGCAGGTACCGCACAACTGTCTGATCGTTCAATCGTCGCTTTAAATGGTTCTTTAGAGTTAATATCTACTGATGCAAGTGGTTTATACAACGTTGGAATAGGCTTCATCACACCATTCACGATAATCGGCATACCGTTTGACATACCGCCTTCTAAACCGCCGAGATGATTTGATGCGCGGTAATAGCCTTGTTCCTCTGAATATAAGATCGGATCTTGAATTTCACTGCCTAATTTTTCTGCCGCTTTAAAGCCTTCACCAAAACTCACACCTTTAAATGCGTTAATGCCAACAACACTTTGTGCAATTCGGCCATCAAGTTTTCTATCATAGTGGACATAACTACCGATTCCGATTGGCATATGGTTAACAATGACCTGGACGACACCGCCGATAGAATCGCCTTCTTTTTTAGCACTATCAATTTTATCGCGAATCGCTTGTGCAATACTGTCGTCAATAACACGGACATCATTTTTATCAACATTTTCAACAATAGTATCAATGTCATAAATGCCCTCGTCTTTAATACCACCGATTTCAACGACACGGCTATAAACGTCGATGCCTAACTGTTTCAACAATTGCTTACAAAGTGCCCCCACAGCAACGCGTGCGGCTGTTTCACGTGCAGATGAGCGTTCAAGTACATTACGTAAATCACGATGGTTATATTTCATGCCACCGACCAAATCTGCATGACCGGGTCTTGGTTTCGTAATGACACGTTTCATATTTTCTTTCTCTTCTTCTGAAATGGGTGCAGCACCCATAATATTACGCCAATGTGTAAAATCATCATTCTTAATGACGATCGTGACAGGACTGCCCAATGTATAACCATGGCGCACACCTGAAACGATTTCTACCGTATCCTTTTCAATTTGCATACGACGGCCTCTTCCATAACCACCTTGACGCTTAAACATTTCTTCGTTGATTTGATCAATATCAATAGTCATATTTGCTGGTAGTCCTTCAATAATGACCGTTAATTGTGGACCGTGTGATTCTCCAGACGTTAAAAATCTCAACATGATGAGCACTCCCCCTACCTTTTAGTTCATATGTTTCATATCATAGCACAAAATGAAAAATAAATTAATAGAAAACACTTTTGCTATTCACCGCTTTTAACGGTTAAAGTGAATTCGATAAAATCCATTTATAAACAAGGCGTTGGCGATCATCGTTTGATTCAATATAACGTTACAATTAGACGATACAAAATGATGATGGATCGATGTGTAGAAACAAATCAAAGGGCCCAGACAACTGAATGTCCAAGCCCCATGAAATGAGTTTAAATATTATGCTTCATATAACCATGTTTCATCCGGTGTATGGTATGAACTGATTTCTTCGTCTTTAAACCAAAGTGCAATTTCACGTTCAGCAGATGCCACTGAGTCTGAACCGTGAATGACATTACGCCCAACCGTTAAACCTAAATCACCACGAATGGAACCAGGTGTCGCTTCAGAAGGATTCGTACTACCGATAATATGACGTGCAACGGCCACAGCGTTTTCACCTTCTACAACCATCGCAAAAACGGGTGCTGATGTAATGAAAGAAATCAATGAGTCGTAAAATGGCTTTCCTTCATGTTCACCATAATGTGTCTCAGCTAAAGATTGTGGAACTGTCATTAATTTAGCCCCTACAAGCTTTAATCCCTTTTGTTCGATGCGTTGAACAATTTCACCAATTAATTTACGTTGTACCGCGTCCGGTTTAATCATTACAAAACTTTTTTCCATGATGCGCAATGCCCCCTGTGTTTTTATGTATTACAAGATTATCCTATCATTTGTTTAAAGCGCTTTCAACAGGAAAGGTGATTAATTCATTCTGTTTTGTAATCTTTTTATTAATTTTCTGAAATGTGGTTTAATCTCGTTTTTAGGTAATGTTTCCAATAACGTTGAAGCTTTGTCGAGATATTGTTGGCTGACGTTTAAAGATTGAGAAATCGCTTCAGATTGACGTATTTGTTCAATGCACCAATCAAAGTCTTCAGTTGGTGAATCCGGCGTTAATGTTGCGACTTTTTCTTTTAATTGTGCGTTCTGCTTCATCGCTAATAATACAGGGAGTGTCATGTGACCATTGCGCAAGTCACTTCCGACAGGTTTACCGAGTTTCTTTTCTGTACTCGTAAAATCTAAAACATCATCAACAATTTGGAAACTCATGCCGATATGATGACCAATATCACGCATTTTTCGAATCGTTTGATCGTCCGTCTGTGAACTCATCGCACCTACTTCAGTAGCGAGCTGCATTAATAGCGCAGTTTTGCGATTGATTCGACGCAAATAGTTCGTAATCGATTGTTCTGCTCTAAATTGGTCTTGGAATTGGAAAAGTTCTCCGCGACACACTTCGATAATCGCATGAGACAGCGTTTGATGAATGCGACTGTCCTGAATATAAGACAAATGTTCTAACGCACGTGCAAGTAGAAAATTACCGGTTAAAATCGCAGTCGGTTGATCCCACTTCTTCTCGATAGTTAACTTGCCACGTCTTTTATCACTGAAATCAATCACATCATCATGGACGAGCGTTGCCATATGAATCAACTCTAACGCTGTAGCAACGCGATATGTCGCATCATTAGCAGGATTTTCACCGACGTAACTGCTCAAAATCACGAATAACGGTCGAACGCGTTTACCTCCTGATGATAAAAGGTGATCTGCAGCACTTTGGAGTGTTGAATCCTCAGATTGAATCAACTGTTTCAAAGTATTTTCAATTTTTTTAATTTCTTGATTCAAATTTAATTTCGACATGCATAATCACCTTTTAATTAGTTCGTTTTGGGTTTATAAGCTAAGTGCATGGCAGCCACGCCACCTGTAAAGCTACGGACTTTGACATTTTCAAAGTTGACATCTTCAAACATTTTCTTTAAAGTTTCGCGATCTGGGAAATCGAATGCAGACTGCTGGAGCCATTCATATTCTTGTTTTGATTTCGCAAAGATTTTACCGAAGATGGGCATCACAAATTTAAAATACAGACGATACCCTTGTTTGAAGACTGGCATCGTCGGTTGGCTAGTTTCTAAACATACAGCCATACCACCTGGCTTCAGGACGCGATACATTTCTGACAATGCTTTTGAATAGTCTGGAATATTACGTAATCCAAACCCGATTGTCACATAGTCAAATGCATTGTCATCAAACGGCAATGCCATCGCATCACCTTGAACAAGTCTAATGTTGTCCATATGCGCCGTTTTTTCTTCGCCCACTTTAAGCATATTTTCACTGAAATCCAGTCCAGTCACTTCACCTTCTGGCCCGACTGCTTGGCTTAAAGCAATCGTCCAATCAGCAGTCCCACAACAGACGTCTAAAGCAATTGTCCCTGCTTGTACGTTCATTTCTTTCATTACTTTTTTGCGCCACACTTTATGTTGTTCGAAGCTAATAATATTATTTAAACGGTCATATTTGCCAGAAATATTTTGAAACACTTCATGGACTTGTGCTTTATTTGCCTTGTTTTTAGTCATTTTGAAACCTCATTTACTTTTTGTATAGTTTTGTAATGCTATGATCATGTCGTTGATCTCATCTGGCTGCCAATCGACTAAGTAACTCAATTGTTGTACGTCGAGTTGTTGAATCAGTTGATGGCGTATATCACTAAAAGACTGTTCGATACGGTAATGTTTTATCAATACTTGAATTAACAATGTTTCAATCGTAATCATCATATCTTTTAAATTTGCATTAGCGTGTATATCTTTTTGATGTTGAATATAGGATTTTAATTCATTTATTTTTACAATCGCTTGGCTCATTTGGAGTTGTAGTTCAACATCTTTCAAATCAGCAAGTAACTGATAATAGTGTGCACTCAGCAAATCACCTATGAGTATGGCATCACGTTCATAATGATAATAACTGATACGATCAAGATGTTTCATTGATGTATCAATAGAGAGGCACGCAAGTTTTGCATTTAAAGGCACATCAAGTTGATCTAACAATTGACTTAAAGTTCGATTGATATGTATATTTTGGGGGCGATTGAGTTGGTTCAATCGTTTATCAAGTTGTTGTTGTAAACATTCAAAAGTATTCTCCATTTGACACACCTCTAATTTTAATCACTCTCTATCTTAACACTATCAACCTAAAAATTAAATCTGATTTGCTTTTTTTGTCATAAAAGCCATGAATGAAGTTTGATGTTGCTTGATTTAATGTTGTTAAGAAAGTGTTATACAAATCAACGTGATGAGTCATGCTTTAGTTGAAGTGAATAAATTTTGTTAAAAAAGTATGAAATTAAAATGTATATACAAATCAATGGAGACAGATTGATCATCATGATAGGACGTAAGCCAATGAAATGATACAAAAAGAATGAAGGATTACTTTCTTAAAGAAGTTTATAAATCGAAATGAAGTGGATAAACTTTTGAAAAGACGGAAATAAAAAGAAGTCTATGTATGAATACAAATCGTTTGAAGCGCATTGAAATGACGATGTTATGGGTAGCATTAATCATAGGAAAGGCTGGAAAACGCCATTGTGTCCCAGCCCCTTTCCTAATAATTGAATTATTTCACAGCATCTTTTAATGCTTTACCTGCTTTGAAAGCTGGAACTTTGCTTGCAGGGATGTCAATTTCTTTACCTGTTTGAGGGTTGCGACCTTTACGCGCGGCACGCTCACGTACCTCAAAGTTACCGAAACCGATTAATTGTACTTTTTCACCTTTAGCTAATGATTTTTGAATTGCTTCAAAAACAGCATCAACAGCTAAACCAGCTTCTTTTTTAGTTAAATCAGCTTGTTCTGCAACAGCGTTAATTAAGTCAGTTTTGTTCATGTCAATTCACCTCCTCAAAGGTTATGTAATGATAATTCAATTATCATTATGGTATGACTTTAACACAAGCGAATGCAAGACTGCAACGATTTATACAAGAAAAACGTTGATTTAATCGCTTTTTGTTGATTTTTTTATAATTTTGTCATGAAAATGGTCAATTTCTATCTTTATTCTGATTTTTTTGTGCGTCCCATTAACGCTTTGACTGCTTGTTCAACAGGTTGATTTTCAAATAAAACATGATACAACGCTTCAGTAATTGGCATTTCAACATTTTCTTTTTTAGAAAGATTGTACACCGATTCAGTTGTGTACACGCCTTCAGCAACCATGTTCATATGATTCATGATTTCATCTAAACTTTTTCCTTTACCAAGTTGATAACCGAGAGAATAGTTTCTTGAATGCGTAGAAGTACACGTTACAATTAAATCACCAATGCCGCCTAAACCTTGGAATGTGAGCGGATCGGCGCCAAGTTTAACACCTAAACGTGTAATTTCTGCTAAACCGCGCGTCATTAAAGCAGCTTTTGCATTATCACCAAAGCCCATACCGGCAAGGACGCCGCTCGCAATGGCAATAATATTTTTAAGTGCACCACCAAGTTCTACGCCGACAAGATCATCATTGGTATACACACGTAAATAATCCGTCATGAATAAATCTTGTATCAATTTGCGTAATTCTGGATTACTTGAAGCTGCTGATACGGTTGTTGGTTGTTTGATCACCACTTCTTCGGCATGGCTTGGACCAGAAAGCACCCCAATGCCAGCGTTATATTCTGGTGAAATGGAGTCTTCCAACATTTCTGAAACACGCTTAAATGTTGCATTCTCAATCCCTTTAGTAACATGAATAAAAGATTTTTTTGAAGTCAGCAATTGATTGACTTGCGACATAACTTCTCTAATCGCTTTTGTTGGCAATGCGATTAAATATATATCAGCATGGTCAATTGCGGTCTGAATATCTGTTGTCGCTTGAATTGACGTATTAAGCGTAACCCCTTTTAAATAATTATGATTTGTATGTTCGTGGTTGATTTCGTCTACTGTTGTTGATGTTTTACCCCACATTAATGTGTTGTGGCCATTGTCTGCAAGCACATTAGCCAATGCAGTACCAAAACTTCCTGTACCAAACACTGTAATGTTCGTCATGTTTATCCCCTCCATCTAATTTCGTTTACGTGCAATAATGTGTACGGGTGTACCTTCAAACCCAAATGCTTGTCTAATTTGATTTTCAAGATAACGCTTGTATGAGAAATGCATCAGTTCGACGTCATTTACAAATACCACAAATGTCGGTGGTTCAATCGCCACTTGAGTTGCATAGAAAATATTGAGTCGACGGCCTTTATCTGTCGGTGTTGGATTCATTGCAATGGCATCTGTGATTACTTCATTCAATGTTGAACTTTGAACACGTTTTTTATGATTTTCACTCGCTTCGTTAATTAATGGGAAAAGTGTACGCAAACGTGTTTTTTCTTTTGCTGATACGAAAGCAATTTGTGCATAATCTAAAAATTGGAAGTTTTTGCGTACTTCATCCATAAACTTTTTCATCGTATTGCTATCTTTTTCTAACGTATCCCATTTGTTGACGACAATCACAATCGCTTTTCCTTCTTCATGCGCATATCCAGCAACACGTTTATCTTGTTCAATAATGCCTTGTTCTGCATCTAAAACAACAAGAACGACATTGGAACGCTCAATGGCTTTCAATGCACGTAATACCGAGTACTTTTCAGTTGATTCATAAACCTTACCCTTTTTACGCATTCCTGCTGTATCAATCAGTACGTAATCTTGGCCTTCATAGCTGTAAACGGTATCGATGGCATCTCGCGTTGTACCAGCAATATTAGATACGATAACGCGTTCTTCGCCGAGAATGGCATTAATTAAACTTGATTTCCCTACATTAGGTCGACCAATTAATGACAAACGAATTGTATCATCGTCATAAGGGTCTGGCGTTTCTTTTTTAAAGTGTTTTGCGACCTCTTCTAATAAGTCCCCTAAACCTAGACCGTGTGAACCCGAAAGTGGGAAAGGTTCTCCAAAACCGAGTGAATAAAAATCATAAATATCATTGCGCATGTCTGGATTGTCGACTTTATTAACAGCCAATACAACCGGTTTTTTAGATTTATAAAGTATTTGAGCCACAAGTTCATCATTTTGTGTGACCCCTTCACGGACATTCACCATGAATATGATCACATCAGCTTCGTCAATCGCGATTTCAGCTTGTGCGCGAATTTGAGTTTGGAATGGTGCGTCTCCGATCTCGATACCACCTGTATCAATCACATTAAACTCATTTGTGAGCCATTCACCGCTTGAATAAATACGGTCACGCGTCACACCAGGTGTATCTTCAACAATAGATACACGTTCTCCGACGATGCGGTTAAAAATTGTAGATTTTCCTACGTTAGGACGCCCCACGATAGCAACTACAGGTTTCGTCATGCTTGTTCTTCCTCTCTATGAATAACTTAAATATTGAATATATCAGTCTGTGCAAGTCTATTTCGCATTGTTCGATACATAACAACGCTATTATATCACGTCAAGTGTCGCGAACAAAAGCATTGCTGAAAAGTACCCCTTATAAAGTGTAGGAATACATTTTTATTTGTTTGAATAGGGTTAGAATGATGGATTTTGGCTTTTGCGTTAAAAATGGGATGTGGTCATATAACTGAATTTGAAATGCGGATAGGTATGTATAAAAAGTTTGAGAAGAAGTATTGATGCGGTTGTAGTCAAGTTAGACGACAAAATATCGCAATAAAAAGAACTAAGGTTATGCGATATAACCTTAGTTCAAAATGGATTATAAATTCAAGTCTTTCAATTTATCACCGAAAACGTCACCTAAAGTTGGGTTGTTTTCGTTTTCATCAGCAGGTTGTGTATAGTGTTGTGTTGTTTCCTCAGAAGCTTCTTCAGTTTCTTCTTCTGAGTTTGCTGCTTTAATTGAGAGTGAAATACGTTCTTCTTCAGGATTAATACCTAAAATTTTAACTTGAACAGTTTGACCTGGTTCAAGAACTTCGCCAGGTGTACCGATATGTTTATGGCTAATTTCTGAAATGTGCACAAGACCTTGTAAGCCACTGCCGATTTCAACAAATGCACCAAATGAAGCTAAGCGCATTACTTTACCTTCAACAATGTCGCCTTCACTATATTTTTCTTGAATTGTTTCAAATGGACTTGGTAATGTATCTTTAATTGATAATGACACACGTTCAGAATCTTGTTCAACTGAACGAACTTTAACTTTAACAGTATCACCAATAGAAACCACTTCTTCTGGTGATTTTACATGTTCGTGAGATAACTCAGAAACATGGACTAAACCATCAACGCCACCAAGGTCAATAAATGCGCCAAAGTTAGTTAAACGCGCCACTTTACCTTCAATTACGTCGCCAGCTTTAATCGATTGTAATAATTCTGCTTTTTTCTTTTCGTTTTCTTCTGCTTCTACGGCTTTACGGCTTAAGATGACGCGATTTTTTTCAGGTTCAAGCTCTTCAACTTTGAGTTCAAGCACACGTCCTTCATAATCTGAGAAATCTTCAATGTAATCAGTTGAAATTAATGATGCAGGAATGAAACCTCTTTGACCTACATCCACAACTAAACCACCTTTAACGACTTCAGTTACTTTCGCTTCAATCGTTTCGTTGTTGTCTAATTTCTCTTGTAAATAAGCATAAGATTGCTCTTCTTCTAATTTACGTTTAGATAGGATGTAACTACCTGTTTCGTTTTCTTCATCAACTTCAATTTTAGTCACATAAGCGCTAATTTCGTCACCGACTTTGACCACTTCGTTTGCATTTTCTACATGATAAGTGGAAAGTTGGCTAATTGGAATAATACCGTTGTATTTACCGCCATTGACGTGAACAACAACGTGCTTATCTTCAATTTGTTGTACTTCTCCTGTAATCTTATCGCCCTCTTTAATGTCATTAATCATTGATTCATTGAATTCTTCAGTCATCATGATTGCCTCCTTATACTACTACATAATAATAACTTCTTATAAAAGTCTTGAATTGTCAAGAAATTTAGATAAGTTTGAATAAAATAAATTAAACCGTATTTACTAAAGACAAGATCTTATCTGTGACTTGTTCAATACTCAAGCCTGTTGTGTCGATTTCAATCGCGTCTTCAGCTTTTCTTAACGGTGAAATTTCTCTGTTCATATCGTATGCATCTCGTTCAGCAATATCTTTTTTCAGTTGCTCAATAGATGATTCGATACCTCTTTCTAGGTTGTCTTTATAACGACGTTCAGCGCGCTCTTCTACAGATGCAATCATATAAACTTTTACCTCTGCATCTGGAAGTACAGTAGTCCCGATATCTCGACCGTCCATAACGATGCCTTTTTCCGCTGCAAGTTTTTGTTGCGCTTGAACTAAAAATTGACGCACCTCTTTTATAGACGAGACGTAGGACACATTTTGCGTTACATCGTTTTCACGTAGAAAATCAGTCACATCATTATCATTTAAAAAGACACGTTGACCCTTTTCAGCATCATAACCGAGGCGTAAATCAATTTCGGCAATGAGTGATGTGAAATCCGAGAATCGTTCTTTGTTATTTAAATAATAATATGTGATTGCACGATACATTGCGCCTGTATCTACATATATCATGCCTAATTGAGCAGCTACTCTTTTTGCTATCGTGCTCTTACCAGCAGCTGCCGGTCCATCTAATGCAATATTAATCGCTTTCATACGTTACCTTCCTTGTCGTTTGTTTAACAATATTTTATCATAATAATGGACCATTTTACGAGGAGGAACCTAAATGAAAAATTTATTAGTCATCCATACAGGTGGCACAATTAGTATGTCAGAAGATGAATCGAATAAAGTGATGACGAATGATGACAATCCGATTACGCATCATCAAGACGTCATTGCACAATACGCTAACATAGATGAACAGATGCCTTTTAATGTCCCTTCTCCACATATGACAATTGATAATGTCAAAATTTTAAAAGAAATCATTGAAGATCCGAACCATTTAGCACGTTATGATGGTTTTGTGATTACACATGGTACCGATACGTTAGAAGAGACCGCTTTTTTACTAGACTTAACGATTTCGACGTCTAAACCGGTCGTTATTACTGGAGCTATGCGTTCTTCCAATGAGATTGGGTCAGATGGTTTGTATAATTTTATTTCAGCGATTCGTGTAGCGATTGAAGAAGAATCCGCGGGTAAAGGCGTCATGGTGGTTTTCAATGACGAGATACATACAGCGCGCAATGTCACGAAAACACATACTTCAAACACGAATACATTTCAAAGCCCAAACCACGGTCCGCTTGGGGTGATTACTAAAGCAGGCGTCTATTTTCACCACAGACCGTATGAACGTCAATTTTTAACAAATGTCAATGCAGCACTTCAAATTCCGTTAATTAAAGCACATATGGGCATGGGAAGCGAAATGTTAGATTTTTATGCAGAACGTCATGTGGATGGTCTTGTCATTGAAGCGCTCGGACAAGGTAATCTTCCTCATACTGCGATGCCAGGTATCAATGCATGTTTAGATAAAAATATTCCCATTGTCCTAGTATCCAGATCATTTAATGGGATTGTGAGTGCTGTTTATGCCTATGAAGGGGGCGGACATCAATTATTTGAAAAAGGTGTGATCTTTTCGAATGGTTTGAACGGTCAAAAAGCGAGATTAAAGTTACTCGTCGCATTAAGCAACGATTTTCAACATGCTCAAATTCAAGATTATTTTAATGTTTAAAACGACACTCGGTTTGTATACAAAAAAGAGATACCCTATGAAAATAGCCGCTCCTAATTGTGTAATTGGGATACGGCTATTTTTGTGCACTTTCACAGCATCATGTATCCAGTTGCTTTCTAGCTATGAAAACGATAATGGCTTCAATCAAAATCAATACGACAGTGACCCAAAAACGTTTTGTACGAGCATGATTTCAGCTAATCCACTCATGATAAAGATAGAGATTGAAAAAATGAGCGTATTGAGCACCAACGTGACTACATAAACATGCACCAGTATATCTTCTTCAACAGACTCTTGAATCAATATCGTTTCAGGTATTTCCTTTAATTGCGAAAAGAAGCCAATGAATAACGTTGCAATTAGAAAACTGATGGCATCGATAAAAATTAATGACAATGCTAACGTCGAGGCAGTTAAAATCAACGAAATAAAGACCCACAAAGGTTTGTGTTGAGTCATCACATTTGAAAATTTTAATATCCCCCAACCACCTAAAATGATACCAATGGAGTATAACGTATTGATATAACCCCAATATGACTCACTTTCGTCTAATACAACACTAATAAAAGCGAGAATAATTGAGGATACCCAAATTGAATTTGCTATGATTTCGATTGTGTTGATTCCGAGAATGAGCTTTAATTGACGATGCGCAATGATATGTTTCCATCTTTTGAAAATACTGTCTATTGGTGTTTCATTTTCGACAATTTTGATATTGACTTGAGGTAAATACAGCAAAATCAAACTCGCTAACCAAAATAAAATAACAGTGAACATCAGCGTTTGATGAAGTCCTATTAACAAGACAAGCACACCGCCTATCCCCCAGCCGATCACTTCAATCGCCTCATGAGAAACAGTTAATATCGAATTTGCTCGAGTCAAATCCGTCACATAACGTGGAATGAGCGCAGCACTCGTTGGGCCGGCAAACCCATCCATCAATGATATGACTGTGACTAAGCTATAAGTCACGCCTATCATATGTGAATTGAACGTAATCATCCATACGAACAAACATGTCAGTGCGATTGTTTTTGTGAATTGCGTGTAGAGTAAAATCTCGTTTAAGCGCAACTTTCTTGTTAGCACAGGGAGGAAAAAACTTGAAACAAAAGTTGAAACCCCTATGATGACTGGTATGCTTGAGGTGGCGATTACAGAATGTGTAATGACATACATATTTGAAATAACTGCAACTTTGAATAATACATCTGCAAAATCTGCACAGGATTCTGCTAATAACAATATTTTAAATGACTTTTTCATGTTGTTTCACTTACCATTTCTTAAATTAAATATTTAAATCACGGTTGGTAGTTGCGCCTCACTTTACCTGAATCACAATTAAAAATAAATGTAGACACATGAGACAAAATTTTTGCATCGTGTGTGGCGTGTATCGCATATAAATTAATATTGTGTTTGCGACATGTAAGTAGTCAGGCTTTATTAAGAAATGGGGTTTTAACAGTTAATGTGCATCATTATCATCGCTCCATTCTGGAATTCATTTTAGTCATTTAGTAAGTCAAGTCAATTTCGTTATTAATCGTATGCGCAGTTTTTTATATGATTAGTTAGAATATTCGGATAATTACACATGTATGAAATGCGTAAACTATGCTCGATATTCACAACCATGATACAATATGTTGAAAAAATTATACCATAAAAATGCGTCATGCAATATATAATTAAAAGCCCTTCATCAGTAATATCAATGACGAAAGGCTTTTTGATAAAGATTTGAGTATACACTCATACAATTTATGATTCTAATGGCGATTGTTTTTTAGTCAATATATCACGGGCAATGGCTTCACCATGATATTTACCGTTTTCGATAAAAATAGTATTTGCATCGTTGCCAGCTGCGATAACCCCAGCGATATAACAGTTTTCGATGTTCGTTTCATACGTTTCGGAATTGTATATCGGTGCTGTTCCATATTCATTAGTATGAATGTCGATGCCAATAGATTGCAAAAAGTCATAATCTGGGTGATAACCAATCATCGCAAACACGTAATCATTATCGATTGTGATTGATTTCCCTTCTTTTTCAAATATCACTTGATCTGCTGTAATTTTTGTCACTTGACTATTGAAATGCATTTGAACATTACCTCGACGTACCAGTGATTCAAAATTTGGTAATATCCACGGCTTAATCGCTGGTGAATATGTCTCACCTCGATAAATGACAGTGACACGTGCACCTGCTTTTTCTAACTCAATTGCCGCATCGACTGCAGAATTTTTACCACCGATAATGACAACGTCTTGGTCGAAATACGGATGTGGTTCTTTAAAATAATGCATGACTTTGGATAATTCTGCACCTTCCACTTCTAACGTGTTGTGTTGGCCGTAATAACCAGTCGCAACAGTTAAATAGCGACATTGATATACATCTTTAGTCGTTGTTAAAGTGAAGTGATCATGCATTTTTTTCACTGTTAACACTTCCTCAAATGCATTGACCTTGAGTTGATGATGTTTAACAACTTCACGATAGTACACTAATGCTTGATTTCGACGTGGTTTTAATTCTTCTACAATAAAAGGCACGTCGCCAATACTTAATTTATCGCTTGATGAAAAGAAAGTTTGATGTGTCGGATAATGGTAAATCGCATCCACAATATTTCCTTTTTCGATAACAAGCGTATCGATACCTTTTTTCTTTTGTTCAATGGCAGCACTCAATCCACATGGGCCACCGCCTATAATAATACTCTCTACAGTTTTCATTTTTATACAGAAACATTAAAAATATGCGTTCACAAACGTCAATTATGCTACTTTAATGTTTCATATTGCCTCCTAATTCTCATACTAGCATCGTATATGATAAGAACTGTGATAATCCTTATACATTATATCAACTTTTATAGTGATTCTAAATGGAAAAGTTTGTGACAGTCTCCATTGCAAATAGAGCGGCAATAAAAAACAACCTTATCCATTGATTCAGGATAAGGTTGCATGTATCAAATTTATGGAATAATGAGCTGTTGTCCGTTCGAAATGTTGTTATTTTGTAATCCGTTCGCACGTTTAATTTTTTCAACATTTTCAGGTGACCCGTTACCGTAATATTGAATCGCGATACGATATAAGTTTTGGTTACCATTCACGACATGAGTCTGTCCACCAGCAGATTGGCCTTGTTGATATGCATTTTGCTGATTATTGACATTGCCATTATTCACGTCGTTTTGACTATTATTCGGATCGGATGTCCCATTTGGATCTGAAGCATTTGCATTGTCGCTATTATTGGCGTCTGACTCTGATTGATTGTTGTCATCCTTACGCTTGTCGTCGCTATCTTTTGCAGTTGTCGCTTTATCAGAATCAGCTGGTTTGTCGTCTTTGTCTTTAGATTGACTTTGTTGATTGTCATCTGAATTTTTCTTCGCATCATCTTTTTGTGCGACTTCTTGCTGATTGTCATTTTGGTGATCTTGATTAAAGAGATACATGCCACCGAAAATCGCAACTGCACCTAAAAGAATCATCGCAGCAAGTAACGGTAAAAGCTTTTTGAAAAATCCACCGCCAGATCCATTTGAAACAGTCGTCTCTGATGATTCAGTTTCTGGTCGATGTTTTGGTGTTTGTTGCGCATGATCTCGTGAAGCGCCTATACTAGTCGCCGCACCTGCCGCAGCTTTTTTCCCTTTGTTCGAATGAGATTTGCTGTCTTGGGAAGATGACTGCTCGTCTTGTTTTGGGCTTTGGTTATTTTTCGTCATGTCTGCTTTTGCCGCACCTGCCGCGCCTATACTTGCCCCAGTTGCCAAAGCCTTTTTACTCTTGTGGTGTTCTTGTTGATTGTTCTTTTCTTCGCTTTTCGCTTTAGGTTGTTGCTTTTGATTATTGGCTGTTTGAGCATTTACATCAGTTCCAACGGCTGCAGCACCTGTTGTTGCGGCTGTTTTCCCTTTCACATCATCCTTAGCTGGTTCACTTGGCGTTGAATCAGCTGTTTGAGTATGCTTATCATCAGCACCATGTTGTGTTTGATTAAGATGATTGTCATCGCTCTTTTTAACGCCACCAATCGGACCTGTTTTTTTGTCCGCTTGTCCCTTGTCTGCTGTTGTTTCTTGTCGGTCAGTCTGCGCATCTTTTTCTGTAGGTGTAGGTTTAGCTTTTGATATACCGAAATCTCTTTTTCTGTGGCGTCTAGAAGCATTTCGTGGCGGGAATTGCTGTTGTTGCTGTTCCTGACTTGCTTGAGGTTGATCATCTTTTTCATTTATTGCATCAGTTGTCTCGTCCTCGTCATGATGATGGGACTTAATTTCTTGACGACTGCGTTCAAACTCATCTTTGAAATTATCTTTTGACACTTAACATTCATCCTTTCCATATCAATTGTACAATAACGATTTGAAAGTAAAACCTTGATACGTTCAATATCAATTCATTACATCTATTTAATTCTATGTTGTCGTTAAATCGCCTAATACCATTTACCCTAAATTATAGCGGGTTTAAATTAAAAGTGAAAGCGTTGTGAAAATTAATGAAACAAATTTTCCAACTTTTCAATGTAAGTTAACTTTCTTTTAACTTTTTTCTTATTTTTTTCATAAACTGGGCTAAGTGTGTCGCATTGATCACAACATGCATCTGTTGTTTTTTTCGTCATACCAAAGTAATTCAATAAATGTTGGCGTCGGCATTGTTTGGTTAAAATATAATGATACATATGACGATAACCTTGTCTTTTCATGTCTTCATTTTGAGCGAATATTTGTCTCAGTTGTTGAAATGAAAAAACTTGCGTTAATACATCTAAAATGGCACGTTTTTCAATATCAATCATTTGACCGACTTCATATTGGTCCACATCTGAGGCATGCATAATATTCACTAATGCTAACGTCTCCATTAAATACTGGTCATCTGGTTGAAACAGCGCAATGGCTTGGCTTGGAAGTCCATCTCTACCCGCACGTCCAATTTCTTGTAAATAACTTGAAGGTGTCGGTGATACATGAAAATGAATAATGGTACGAATATCTGGTTTATTGACGCCCATGCCAAAAGCACTCGTTGCAACGATAATCCGTATATCATTGTTTAAAAACTGTTGCTGAACGGTATGACGCTCTTGATAAGATAAATCCCCATGGTATATCCCCGTTAAATACCCTGCTTCATAAATCGACGTCGCTAAATCTAAACTGACTTTTTTGGACGACACATAAATAATCGTAGGACCAGATGCTGCGATTGTATCAATTAACCAATCCACTTTTTCTTCATAAGAGGACATGAATTTGACACATAATGCCACATTCGGTCGGTCCATTGAGTGTTCAATAACATGAATGGATTTTTGAATGACCCGTTGAATATCATCTTTCAAGTGTCGAGTTGCAGTAGCAGTCAGTGCAAGTACGGTAGCTTCGTTAAAATAACTTGTCACATTACCAATCAAGGCATAGTGTGGTCTAAAATCAAATCCCCATTCAGACAAACAGTGGACCTCATCAAGCACGATCATACCAAATTGGATATTTTTGAAAAGATTAAAATGGTGCGGCTGTAAAATAAATTCAGGACCCACAAAAATAAATCGAGCTTGCGTGAGCTGTTGGAGTGCCCGTTTTTTAGCCGCATGTTCCATCCCTGAATGAATCGCAACGACACGGTGTTCGCCTTGCATTTTCATCTGCATCACTTGGTCGTCCATTAACGAAATGAGCGGCGAAATGACCAAGGTCGGTTGTTGTTTCATATAAGTAGGTAGTTGATAACAAAGTGACTTACCACTTCCGGTCGGTAAAATCCCCAATGTATGTTGCCCTTCTAAAACGCTAGAAATAATCCTTTCTTGACCAGGGCGAAATGTTGTAAAGCCAAAATATTGTTTTAAAGCATCTTTAAGCATGTAATTCTCCTTTTGCGCTGCCGATAATCGCGAGTTTAAGTTCAAAATAGGATAATGCGTCAAATTGTTCTTTGTACAGTTTTAGCCGTTGATAAGGTTGCTCTTGATAAAATTTAAGAAATTGATGATACGGATGTGTAAAGAAATCATCATAGTTTGTTAAAAGTTGCTTCATAAACAAATCAAGAATATGATCTTCTATCGTCGTTTCCCGTACTTGCTCAATTTGTGAGACTTTTGCTATCGAATACCCTTTTTGCAGCAATTGTAACGTTTGGATGACGCGATCGGACACTTCTATAGGCATCATACATTGTGAAAGTATTGGAAATGCATCAGAATTTTGAATGAAAAGATATATGGACAATAACTCTTCGTAATATGCAGTATATAAATCATGGATATCAATGGACTCAATCATGCTTATTTGGGCAAACGTGTACATCGGTTCATCATATCCAGTCAATAAGTAATGCGTATATAACGTGTCATGTTTCTCGGATAGCATTTTAAATAATGTTGTGACCTCTTCTTCAAATGCGTCTTGTAAGTGCTGTTGCTCAATTTCATAATAAATGAGGCGTACAGCTTCGTGAATGTCAACTTGTGACGTGATAGGCAGAAAGGTCCGTTGCTTGTGTTGTATATGAGAAACCGTTTGAACTAATAGCTGTAATGCTTTAAAAGTTGCGTCTAAAGTTGAATACGTCATCCGATTGCTTGTTTGAATCGTCGGATAATGGTGTGACTCGTGACTAATCATTTGTTCGAACTGTTCATATTTTAATTTGGGTGCACAGCCGTAAAGTGATAATATATTTAAAGTAACAGCATCAAAAAAAGTTTGATGAGATTTTTTACCTATGATAATATTAAAGATGCTTTTTTTAGTTTTGTAGGCTGATGCATGATGATAGAGATATAGAATTAATTGTTTCATGTTTAGACCTCGATTAAAAACGTATATATTGAAAAATTGGGTACACAGAACTACAATAAAATTATAATGTGAGTATGGTACTTTGAAAAGGGAGGCGAAAAAATGGCTAAATATACAATTGTTGATATGGATACTTGTATTGCTTGTGGTGCATGTGGTGCAGCTGCTCCAGATATTTATGACTACGACGATGAAGGTATTGCATATGTAATTTTAGACGACAACCAAGGTACAACGCCAGTACCGGAAGAATTGTATGAAGATCTTGAAGATGCTTTTGAAGGTTGCCCTACTGACTCTATTAAAGTTGAAGAGGAGTCATTTGATGGTGACGCACTCAAATTTGAATAGTTCATATTGAGGACACTGTCTTTAATATTAATATAAAACAACTTAAGGTCTAAGTAAACTAAGATGAGGGTTGAGTAGAAAAATGGTTTGTTCACCATGCTACTCAATCTATTTTTTTTATGTTTTGAATGAAGACTCGCTTTGTATTGAAAGAAATCATATGCGAACATTTTTTACATCAATCGCTTTATTGTTTAACTATTGCTTCACTCATTAACTATAAAAAAGGCTGGAAACCACAAAGTCCCAGCCTGTTAAAATATTTATTTCAAAATATGTCCAATGCGTTGATAGAGCAATATAAAAATAATAGATATCAGTGCGCCTTTGATGATGTTAAATGGAAGAATCCCTGCAGCGACGATCAACTTAAGATTATTCGCGACATCAGTAAGGTTCATAATCATGCCATAAAGTGGTAGTAACACGAAATAGTTCATGACAGCTAACACAATGGTCATGACAATGGTACCAGCAATTAATCCTAAAATGAGATGTTTTGTAGTTTGATTCTTACGATAGAATCCATAACTTACAAGCAATAGACTCGCACCTGCTAAAAAGTTAGCTACTGGCCCAACAGGATCACTCAAGTTGAAAAAGAAATTCAGTAAGTTTTTAATCAATTCCACGAGTAGTCCCGCAACCGGACCGAGTGTAAATGTCGCCAATAATGCGGGCACATCACTGAAATCAATCGTTAAATATGGCGGTAAAAATGGCAACGGAAACTTTATAAATGTCAGTACAATTGCAATCGCACTTAACATCCCTACCGTTATCATTCGTTTCGTTTGCTTTTGCTTCATAAAAAAGACCTCCTATTAAATTCATCTTTCACGAATAGGAGGAATAAAAAGCAACACAAATAAACCTCCATCTTCTCCCATCCAGACTTTAACTGTCGGCTCTAGAATCTCACTAGATCAGCCACAAAGATGCAGAACTGAACATCATTTGCAGGTCGCAGGCTTATTTTACTGCCGGTTGGGAATTACACCCTACCCCGAAGATGAATTAATTTTTATTATTTTCGTTATTAGTTTACATGAGATAACTTTTGAATACAATCTATTTGCAACAACTTAAACATCCTTAAGATATAAATTAGGAACGGCGACACCTCGATTGTAAAATGAGACACCGTCGTTCCTGTATGAAATCATCCTTGCTTATTCATTTTCTTTTGCTACATGTGACTTTTTAGGTAGTGAAATGATAAATTTCGTCCCCTTGTCGAGTTCACTTTCTACACGGATATGACCTCCGTGCGCATTTACAATCATGCGTGTAATAAACAATCCAAGCCCTGTTCCTTGCGAGCCCCGTTTACGTGCAGAGTCCACTTTATAAAAACGCTCGAACAGTTTCTCTAAATGTTGCGGTGCGATACCAACGCCTGTGTCTTCAACAGTTAAAATTTGATGGTCATGATCCGCCGTTGCTTTAATTGAAATGGTATCGCCAGGTTGTGTATAACGTGACGCATTATCGACAAGGTTCGTCAACACTTGTTCCATACGATCAAAGTCATAGTACCAAAGTGAAGCCATCTCGCCGTCCATTTGAATATCTAAGGTCAAATCTAGTTCTTGTGCTTGTTGACGATATTTCATCGCCATTTTTCTAACTAAATCTTGCATCGGTTGCACTTCTTGCGTCACATTCAAACCTTCAGCATTCATTTTTGCGACATTCAACAATTCATTGACTAAGCGACTTAATCGTTTAGACTCATCTAATACTACCGTTAAAAATTCATTGATTTCTTCTGGTTCAGTGACGACACCATCCACGATTGACTCGGTATACCCTTGTAACAATGAAATCGGTGTGCGCAATTCGTGAGAGACACTAGCGATAAAGTCTTTTTTCACTTGTTCAAGCTCATGTTCGTTTGTCATATCACGTACGACAGCAACAAGGCCACCTTCACCATTCGCTTGAATTTTTTTAATATGACTCATAATAATCACATAAAAACGCTGATTCATTTCATATTCTCGATATTCCGTTTTTTGACTCTCAAATGTATCTTCAATTTGTTGATTAAACATTTCGCGGTCAGATGCGTTTAATTCTGAAAGCATCCGTTCAGCTAAAGCATTTGAAATAATAATTTGTTTTTTATGATTGATACCTAATACCCCTTCAACCATTGAATTAATAAGGGTATCACGAATATTTTTAGATGTCGTTAATGCGTCGATATGCGTTTGAATGCTACGACTCATTTTGTTAAAAGTCATGGCGAGCTCACCAATTTCATCTCTTGTTTGAATTGGCACACGTTTGTCATAGTTTCCTCGAGCAACTTCTTTCGCCTGGGTTTTAAGTTGACGCAATGGATTTGTAATGCGTGTTGATAAGAAAAATGCGAAAACCGTTGTAATGGCTAGGAAAACGACAGCTGTAATTAAAATCATAATGGTAATGATGTTATTCGTATCATCAATACTTTTTAAATCTTGATAAATAAATATCGCTGAAGATTGGGCGTTGTTATCTTTAGAAGGATAACCGAGTAATACATAAGTATGCGTTTTACCATCAATTTTAAAAGTAACATGTTGTAACTCAGAATGATTTTCTTTCAGTACACGATCAAAATTTGGATGTTCACTGATTTCTTTAAGCATTTTCTTTTTAACCGTATCTTTTTCATTGATATGCGCACGGTCAGGTAAGATGATAAGACCTTTATTATCCTCTAACAAAGCTTCACTATGTTCAATCGCGAGTTTTCGATTATCATTTTTGAGTAACACTTGGTTGACGTTTTCAGCACTTTGATAGAGCGCGCGTTCGGTTTCTTGCGTGAAATAATATTGGAAAAATGTGATTAATGCAGCACTTAATAAAATTAAAACTGTCGTTACTATTAAAATAATAGTTAACCACAGTTTTACGACAACGTTATTAAGTCGTTTCATCCGACTTGCTCACTTCGAATTTATAACCTACACCCCAAACGGTTTGTATCATTTTTGCTGCATCTGCAGAAACACGATTTAATTTTTCACGCAAACGCTTGACATGTGTATCTACAGTACGTAAATCACCGTAAAATTCATAATGCCAAACTTCTTTTAATAATTGTTCTCTATCAAATACTTTATTCGGTGTTTTAGCTAATAAAATGAGTAATTCATATTCTTTTGGCGTGAGATTAACCGGCGTCCCATCTGCCAATACCTTATGTGCATCATTATCAATCGTTAAATGTTTAAATTCAATCATATCACGGGCATGTGGCTCGTTTTGTTCAGCTTTTGAAGATTCTGTACGACGTAATAACGCTTTAACACGTAACACAACTTCGCGTGGTGAAAATGGCTTAACGATGTAGTCATCGGCACCTGATTCAAAACCTTCAACGCGATTATTTTCTTCGCCTTTTGCAGTGAGCATTATAATAGGCGTATCTTTAAGTTCGCGTAATTTAACCGCAACTTCAAGACCATCCATTTCAGGCAACATTAAATCTAACAAAATACATGAATAATCATATTTTGTCGCCATGTCTAATGCTTCGCGTCCATCACTAGCTTCTGCAATGACATAACCTTCTCTTTCTAAATATAATTTTAATAATTTTCTAATTCGATGTTCATCATCTACGACTAAGATTTCATTAGTCATCATGACATACCTCCCACACATGGTGACATTTCTAACTCAAAGCATATTATACCATAATGATTTATTCGGGTAATAATAAAACAATGACGTGCGTGCCGACTTGAATCATAGTTAGCGTTGTTGTTGACCATTTTCTGCAAGGTGACGGAGTGATTTCACTTCATGCGGTGATAATACACGTCCTTCTCCAGCACCGAGCCCTTTCAATGTGAGCGGACCAAATGAAACGCGTGATAACTTTTGTACGCTAAAACCAAAATGTTCAAACATCCGACGCACTTGACGATTACGCCCTTCAGTAATGGTAATTTCAACAAGTGATGTATTTTTTTCTTTATTTTGCTTTTTCACTTTTACTTTTGCAGGTTGTGTGAGTCCATCTTCAAGTTGAATCCCTTTTTCAAGTTGTTTCACTTGTTCACGTAAAATATAACCTTCTATTTTCGCAACATACGTTTTTGGAATTTTATAACGTGGATGTGTCATTAAGTTGGTAAACTCACCATCATTTGTTAATAACAGCAATCCAGATGTGTCATAGTCTAAACGTCCCACTGGATAAATGCGTGTTTCTAAGTCATCAAAATAATCAGTAACGACTTTTCGACCGCGATCATCTGAAACGCTTGTAATCACTTGCGCAGGTTTATAGAACAGGATATAAAGTTTGTCTTCTTGCTCAAGTGGAATCCCTTCTACGGTCACTTCATCTGATGGACGTACTTTTGTCCCTAATTCAGTGACAGTTTTACCGTTGACCTGTACTTTACCTTCTTCAATTAATGTTTCTGCTTTACGTCGAGAGGTATAACCACTGTTCGCAATACGTTTTTGTAATCTTTCTAATTCTTGACTCATTTAAGAATCTCCTTTCTGATTCACCAGTTGGCTGAAAAACGATTCAATTTCCTCTTCTTCTTCATCTGTTGTTGGAAGTGCCTCAAGACTTTCCAAACCAAAGACATTTAAAAATAAATCTGTAGTAAAGAGCTGTTGTCCACGGGCTTCGGGATTGGTTTTAGGTTCAATCAATCCTTTAGCAATCAATGTTTTAACAGGACCGTCAGATTGAATCCCGCGTATCAATTCGATATCATTACGTGTCATCGGCTGATTATAGGCAATAATGGCTAACACTTCCATAGCAGCTTGTGACAATTTGGCAGAGGCTTTATTAATAATGAGTGATTCGATATATGGTTCTGCCTCTTTTTGGGTCGTTAAAACATAAGTTTGACCAAATTTTTGTATCATGAGCCCAGGTAACGCCAGTGTATCGATCGCATGGGTTAACGTCTCGTAATCCACGTCGAGTGATGCCATCAGTTGTGCTTCATCAATGCCATCTTCACCAACCGTATACAGTATCGCAGTTAGCGCTTCAGTAACTTTAAGCGTCATAATTTACTCCTTTTCTAATTTCAAAGTTGTGGAAAGCTTTCACTTGTTGCAATTGTATCATGCCTGTTTTTGACATTTCGAGTAAAGCTAGAAAATGTGTGACGACGTGTTCGATAGATTCATTAAATGTAAATAAATCAAAAAATGTTATTTGAGAAACTTTCTTTAATTTATCATAAATATATGTCGTTGATTGTTGGATCGTATACGTTTCTTTTCGAATATCCACAGTGGTCGGCTTCTTCAATGAGACACGCGTTTTCATCTTTTGATAAGCGACGATCAGTTTCGTTAAATCAATTGTCGTATCTTCGGGAAGGCGTTCAGAGTGTTCATAATGCGAAAGATCTGTCGGGGGTTTCGTGAAATAATGTTCACGTGCTTGACGTTTCTCTTCTAACATTTCTGAATAAGCTTTGTAATTTTGATATTCGATTAACTTTTCAACGAGTGCCTCACGGGGGTCTTCTTCTTCAACGAAATCAGATGACGTATCAGGCAACAACATTTTACTCTTAATCATCAGTAATTCTGAAGCCATCAATAAATATTCACTTGCAATATTGATCTCTAATTTTTTCATAGCGTGAACGTACTGCATATATTGTTCAGTTAATTCGCGCATAGGGATGTCATATATATCAATTTCAAATTCATTGATAAGATGCAATAATAAGTCTAAAGGCCCGTTAAAAGCATCCAGTTTCACTTCGTACATATCTGTACCTCATTTCATAACGCATGTAATGTGCATAATAACAAAAAATATTATAACATGTTTGATGTATAAAAATAAATTTTTGGAGTGAGCCATGTTGGAAAATGATTTAGTCCATTTTTACTATCAGTTTCATCATGAACAACATTATTTTCTCTGTCATGATATTTTAGAAGAAGCATGGAAAATGCAACACGCCTTTTCAAAACAAGATGCGGTCGTAAGTTTGATTTTGCTAGCGACAGGAAGTTATCATTATCGTCGTGGTAACTTTAAAGGTGCGCACAAAACATTTAACAAAGCTTATCAAATTATAGCAAATTATTCTGAAGAGACGATGGCCACTTTAGGACTTGCACGACAAGCCTATTTAAATATATTAACACAGTTGATACATGATACTGCACAAGAAATTCCGTTTTCACCCATTCAACTCCCCCTCACAACAACAATGATTGAAAAAGTTAAGACGCAGTTTCCGAATTTTCAAATGACTGATACTGTGGTAGAAACACCAGGGATCTTACATCATCATCAGCTGAGAGATAGAAGTGAGGTTATTGCAGCAAGAGAAGCGGCTTTAGAGGTAAGAAGGAAATAATTTCAAGCACTTCAATTATTTGAGGTTAAATCATGACCCTTCAAATTTGTAAAATGACGCTTCTATGTAACGTTGTGGCTGTCTTTAAGGGCTCGAATTTCTTCCTAGGGGGCTGATTCCTCGTAAGTCTCGGACAGTTTTTGTTATCTTTCGGGGTAACGTATTTCAAATGTTGTACTGCTGTTGAAATCATAATTGGAATGCACTGAAAGTTGTATATGTATGATTATGAGCGATTTTTAGCATTAAACATTAAAAAGGATGGGTGATGGGACATTAAGTTTCCTCAGCTTCTTTACTGTATTTTGTTGTGTGTACCAAGGGATGGGGCTTGAAAAAATTAAGCCTCAAGCTATACATAGATTGCATATTCATTAATGACTTTAAAACGGTCGGAAAATGAGCGTAAATGGGATAAAAATTGATGCTATTGTTTTCTTGATTTCATAAACTTGCCTTCAGTTCTGTGTATTTGATATAAGATTGCCCAGAAGGCTGAGACTCCTGAGGGATCAGCTGGTCCGGAAAATCCAATTCGGCTACCACCAAATGTACACTATAATCAAGCCGAATTTAGTTGTAGGGCCAGCCCCTAGGAACGCGAAGCCATGAAGGCAATCTAAAGCCACCAATCATAGGGAGGGCAAGTTTAACAAAAATATTGCATCAATAGCATCAAAAATTTTTAATGTCCTAGCTCCATCCATTTTACGCTCTTGGATGATAGTCTTGGTAAATTTTACGAATTTGATTTTTCGTAATATGTGTATACAGCTGTGTTGTGGATATATCAGAATGTCCTAACATATCTTGTACAGCACGTAAGTCGGCCCCATTTTCTAATAAATGTGTCGCAAATGAATGCCGTAATGTATGTGGGGTTAAACGCTTCATAATCCCTGCTTTGACACCCGTTTGCTTAATCATTTTCCAAACGCCTTGTCTGGAAAGTGGTTTGCCATGTAAATTTAAAAATAAAACATGTGTGACCGTATGCTTTAGTAACTGCGGTCTGATATTTTGAATATAGTGTGTTAAACAATCAATGACCGTTTCGCCTAATGGGACAATGCGTTCTTTACTCCCTTTACCGAACACTTTGACAAAGCCCATCATTAAATTGATATCCTCAACTTCAATATTGATTAGTTCAGAAACACGCATGCCTGTTGCATACAGTAGCTCGAGCATTGTTTTATCACGATAGCCGTTAACTTTCGATTCATCAGGCGCCATTAATAATTGATCAACTTCTGCAATGGATAATACATCTGGAAGTTTACGATCATATTTAGGTGTTTCGATAAGTACAGTGGGATCATGTGAGGTATAGTTTTCTCTCAAAGCAAACTGATGGAAACTCCGAATTGTAGATGTAAAGCGCGCAATGGTTTTTGCTGAGCGCCCCTCATCATGTAAAAAACCAAACCACTCTTGAATCATTTGGCGATCCACAAAGTTCAAATTCGCGACTTTATGCTCAGTCAAATAGTTCAAATAATGATTCAAATCACGGCGATAAGCTGCAATCGTATTGTTGGATAGCCCTTTTTCAATTTGAATAAATCTTAAATACTCATCTCGAACTTCTTCCATAGATTGCCTCCAATTCTGTTCAAGCACTGTACTTGATTATCATTTCGCACCCTTGCCTTCTTTTTGACAAGTTTCACAAATGCCATGAAATGTCAGACGATGGTCTAAAATTTTAAAGTTAAATTCATTTTCTACACGTTCTTCAACTTGTGGTAATAAATCTTCTTCAATTTCATCTACGCGACCACATTCCATACAAACTAAATGGTGATGGAAATGTTTTGAGCCTTCTTTACGTAAATCAAATCGAGAAACGCCATCGCCAAAACTCACTTTGTCGACAACTTTTAAATCTGCTAATAGTTCTAATGTACGGTAAACGGTTGCGAGCCCTATTTCTGGTGCTTTTTCTTTCACTTTTAAATACACATCTTCGGCACTTAAATGGTCAGCTTCATTTTCGATTAATACACGCACGGTTGCTTCACGTTGCGGTGTTAATTTGTAAGAAGACTGTTGCAACTGTTGCTTCACGCGATTCAGTCTTTCCTCCACGGAAGCCTCACTCCTCTACTGAAAATTATAATTATTACAATTAAATATGTTTTCTTGTTATAAATTACCAGTAATTGAGAAAAAAAGCAACCATTTTCGCTTCTTAATTAGAATGATTATAATGTAATAATAGATGTTGAAATGCGATGAATGTTTTCGCATCCTTAATCGTACGGGCTTCAATAGCTTTTTTCACATCTTCTAATGAATAAAGCACTTTCTCAACAAATTCATCTTCGTCTAAGTTAACTTCACCTTCAACCAAATTATCTGCAAAATAAACAGAAATTTTCTCATTTGAAAAACCAGGTGTGCCATAAACTTCACCAATTAAAGTGAGTTTCTTTGCTTTATAACCTGTTTCTTCTTCAAGTTCTCTCATCGCAGCTGATTCACGGTCTTCTCCGGGTTCAAGTTTGCCTGCAGGTATTTCTAACAACTCTTGTTCTAAAGCTTTACGGTATTGCTTCACTAAAATAACTTGTTGATCCGGTGTTAAAGCACAAATTGCGACTGCCCCATTATGCTTCACTACTTCGCGATATGCGGTTTCATTGTTGGGTAATGAAACTTTATGTTTTTCTACTTCAATGATCTTTCCTTTATAAATCGATTCTTTAGAAATGGTTTTTTCTTCAAAATGCATGGTGAGTCCTCTCCTTTTCAAATGTTCATACGGTTTGCTATCATGAATATACATCGATTTTATCGGAAGGAGTGGCATCATGCAAAAAAATGTTTTGAAAAGTGGTATTGAATTATCCGAACTCGGCCTTGGATGTATGAGTTTAGGTACTGAAGAAAAGAAAGCTGAAGAAATAATTGATGCAGCAGTGACAGCAGGGATTACATATTTTGATACAGCAGATATTTATGATCAAGGGGTCAATGAAAAAATCGTTGGTCGCACACTTAAAAAGTATCAAAACCGTGATGATATTGTGATTGGTACAAAGGTGGGTAATCACTTAAAGGAAAACGGTGAAACTTTTTGGGATCCTTCCAAACGTTACATTAAAGAAAATGTGAAAAATTCATTGCAACGGCTTGGGTTAGATACACTCGATTTATATATGTTGCACGGGGGTACGATTGACGACCCACTTGATGAGACCATTAGTGCGTTTGATGAATTGAAACAAGAAGGTGTCATTCGTGCGTACGGTCTTTCTTCAATTCGCCCTAATGTGATTCGTTATTATTTACAACATAGTCAAATCGAAACGCTCATGTCTCAATTCAATTTAATCGATAATAGACCCGTCGATTTATTGGATGAAGTTCATGACAAAGGTGTGAAATTGCTTGCACGTGGACCCGTATTCAAAGGTTTATTAACACCGAATGCTGAAAAAGTGTTAACAACAAAATTTGAGGAAGGCATTTTTGATTACGATTACCATGACCTCAAAGAAACGATAACGACTTTACAACAAATTGACCCGGAATTGACAGGTTTAGCATTCCATTATTTAAAATCATTTGATGTTTTAGGTTCTATCATTGTCGGTGCAAGTTCAGTGGAGCAGTTACAACAAAATGTGACGCACTACCATCAAGAAATTAACCTAGCACAATTAGAAGAAGCATCTGCTATCGTAAAGGCATTACACTATGCACAACATTGGGAAATGCCTAACAATTAGCGCTGCTTCCCTAAGAAAAAGGGTCGTCCTATTTTCTCAAAAAAGCGTGGTGCGAGTTGATAAAGTTTAAGTAAAAAATGCACGGACTGAGGCATATTCAGTTCTTGTTGACGATGTTGAATCGCGTGAATAATTTTTTCAGCAAGTTGTTCAGGGTTCAACATTATTTTTTTCATTTTACGTGCATAGCGACCAGACGGATCTGCTTTTGCGTGAAAAGGTGTTTCAATGGGGCCGACATTGACGTTGAGCACGTGCCATTGAGGTTGTTCGATACGTAAAGCGTTGAGTACATGATTAAGAGCTGCTTTACTTCCGCCGTAATGTGCTGCATATGGTTGTGTTGCTAATGCGGCTTGACTACTAATCCCAACAATAGAAGCATGCTTTGTTAAATAGGGTGCGCATTGATTGATTAACATTGAGAAGTGCACCACGTTTACTTGATACGTTTGTAAAATTTCAGCAGGTGTATGTGCTAGTAACCCTTTAAAATAGCCAAGACCAGCTGAATGTATCACGCCATCAAAACGTGTTTGATCATTAAAATGTCGAGTAATTTCAAGTACATCACTTTCTGTCGTCAAGTCACACTGAATCATTTGAACTTCTGTATTTGGAAATAATGATCGTGCTTTGTTTACATCACGTACCAATAGTGTAATAGAATAATGGGCAGATATGAGGGCTTGTGCGAGTGCATACCCTAAACCGCTCGTACCACCAGTAATTAAAAAATGACCTTGTTGCATTGTATCGCTCCCCTATCTGACTCTATAAAATGTGGTTATATGTTACTATAAGACAAGAAAATACTTTTAGGAAGTGATATTTCGTATGAAAATTGTATTTTATGGTGCTGGCAATATGGCACATGCGATTTTTACAGGTATTCTGAATTCAAAAGTCGTTCCAGCAGAAAACATTTATTTAACGAATCGTTCAAACGAAGACATGTTGAAAGAATATGAAGAAGATTTAGGTGTGCAATATAGTTATGACGATGCCGCCTTGTTAAAAGATGCTGACTATATCTTTTTAGGGTCGAAACCACATGACTTTGATCAATTGGCTGACAGAATTAAGCAACATGTGCAACCTAACAACCGATTTATATCGATTATGGCAGGGCTTCCCATTTCATACATCAAAGAAAAGCTCGACACGACGAATCCGATTGCACGCATTATGCCAAATACCAATGCACACGTCGGCCATTCTGTCACAGGTGTGAGTTTTTCTTCAAACTTTGGTGGCAAAGCGAAGGACGAAATTTTAGAAATTATTAACGCATTCGGTACGGCATTAGAAGTACAGGAAGATCATTTACACCAAGTGACAGCGATAACAGGAAGCGGTCCTGCATTTTTATACCATGTGTTCGAACAATATGTCATTGCAGGAACAAAATTAGGGCTCGAAAAAGCGCAAGTGGAAGAATCGATTCGCGAATTAATTATCGGCACAAGTAAAATGATTGAACGTTCCGATTTAAGTATGGAGCAATTAAGAAAAAACATTACTTCCAAAGGCGGTACCACACAAGCAGGTTTAAACGCTTTGTCTGAATATGACATCGAGGGCATATTTGAGGATTGTTTAAATGCTGCCGTGAATAGAAGTATTGAACTTTCAGCACAAGATGATGATTAAGCGGATAAAGTAACTTAGCTGTATTGAAGTAACGTAAATTCATAACTTAAAACTAGGAAAAGGCTGGGAAAACGTGATATTGTTCCCAACCTTTCTTTTTGTATAGCAATATGATGAAATTAAAACTGATAACTATCGAAATCCTCTACAAATTGGAAAGATAATGGTGAATGAGCTTTCAATTTCGCCTCGATTTTATCAATATCTTCTTTCGTATAACGACTACTTAAATGTGTGAGCAGTCCGTGTTTTACGTTAGCTTTTTCGATTAACGTGAGGACATCTTCAATATGGCTATGATGATGCGCATTGGCTAAAGTTTTATCGCCTTCTATGTAAGTTGACTCATGCACTAATACATCGGCATCTTGGGCCAACTCAAGCGCAAATTGACTCGGTTGTGTATCGCCAAAAATCGTCACAACTTGCCCTTTTTTATCTGGTCCTTTAAAGTCATTGGCGTCATAGATTTGACCTTCAAACTCAAAAGTATCTTGTGATTTCACTTTTTGATATTGTGGTCCTGGAGGCATACCAAGTGCTTGTAATTTTTGCACATCTAACTTGCCCGGAGTATCAGGCGCTTGAATACGATAGCCAAAACACGGGATACCATGATTCAGTGGTCGTGCATTGACCTCGAAACCATTAATAGACAAATTCATTTGATCTTCTATTTCAATAATATGTAAAGGATAATTGAGATGTGAATATGTGAGTGATAAATTGTATTCAACATAGTCTTTAATGCCTTTAGGTCCTATGACAGTCAATGGTTTGGAGTCGCCACCTTGAAATGAACGGCTTGTTAACACACCGGGTAAACCGAATACATGGTCGCCATGCATATGTGTAATAAAAATATGACTGACTTTTCCGAGTTTAATTGAATGGTGTAATATTTGGTGTTGTGTTGCTTCACCCACGTCAAATAACCAAACATCAGTCGCATACGGTTCCAGTTTGAGCGCAATCGACTGTGTATGGCGTTCTTTTGTAGGTAATCCTGCACTTGTACCGAAAAATGTAATTTCCATGCATCGTACCTCCTTTAGCGTTATATTATCATAAAACGACGAAGAATCGGCAAAATTTTAAGTGTAAAGCAGAATATATGACCGAGAATGCGATATGTTCTATAATAAACTCATCATTAATGTATGAACTAAAATGTAGAATTGGGGTTTTGAATCTTGAATAAGACAAATAATCATGTTCCAGCACTCATAACAATTTTTGGTGCCACTGGTGATTTAAGTCACCGTAAACTATTTCCATCACTTTTTCACTTGTATCAACAAGACAATTTAGATGAAAGAGTGGCAATTATTGGTATCGGAAGACGTGAATTAACTAATGATGATTTTAGAGCTCAAGTGAAATCGTCAATTCAAGAACACGTACAAGATACAAAACATCTAGACAAGTTTATGCAACATGTATTTTATCAACCACACGATGTCAGTGATGAGGAAAGCTACCAAAAATTACTAGAATTAAGCGAATCATTAGACCGTGAATTTTCATTAGAAGGCAACCGTGTCTTCTATTTAGCAATGGCACCTCGATTTTTCGGTGTCGTAACTGATTTCTTAAAATCTTCAGGTTTAACGCATACAAATGGCTTTAAACGTCTTGTTATCGAAAAACCATTCGGTAGTGATTTGAAATCAGCTGAAGAACTCAATGAACAAATCCGTCGTTCATTTAAAGAAGAAGAAATTTTCCGTATCGATCACTATTTAGGTAAAGATATGGTGCAAAATATTGAAGTATTACGTTTCAGTAACGCAATGTTCGAACCTTTATGGAACAATAAATACATTTCAAATATCCAAGTGACATCTTCAGAGGTGCTTGGTGTTGAAGACCGTGGTGGTTATTACGAAACGAGCGGGGCTTTAAAAGATATGGTACAAAACCATATGTTACAAATGGTTGCGTTATTAGCGATGGAGCCACCTATTAGTTTAAATAGTGATGATATCCGTGCTGAAAAAGTAAAAGTATTAAAATCATTACACGTGCTTCAACCAGATGAAGTGAGAAATCAATTTGTTCGTGGTCAATATGATCAAGGTTTCATCAATGGTCAAGAAGTAAAAGCTTACCGCGAAGAAGATAAAGTTGCTGCTGATTCGACTACCCCTACTTTCGTGTCAGGTAAAGTGGAAATCGACAACTTCAGATGGGCGGGTGTGCCATTCTACATTCGTACAGGTAAACGTATGAAACGTAAATCGATTCAAGTCGTTGTAGAATTTAAAGAAGTACCGATGAATTTATACTATCAAAAGGATAAACATTTAGATTCTAACTTACTTGTGATTAACATTCAACCTAACGAAGGTGTGTCGATTCACCTCAATGGTAAAAAATATGTTCAAGGTATCGAAACTGAACCTGTACAATTATCTTATGCGATGAGTGCGCAAGATAAAATGAACACAGTGGATGCCTACGAAAACTTACTTTACGATGTGTTAAAAGGTGACGCAACAAACTTTACACATTGGGAAGAATTAAAATCAACATGGAAGTTTGTGGATTCAATTCAACAAGCTTGGGATCATTTCGAACCAGAATTCCCTAACTATGAATCAGGTACAAATGGTCCATTAGACAGTGATTTATTATTGAGTCGTGACGGCTTTAAATGGTGGAACGATATTCAATAAAGACAAGCGCACATCTTCATTGATAAACATCAGCTAAGTGATTCACATTTTAGTGTCACTTAGCTGTTTTTTGTTATATAATAAATTATTGGATACATCATGAGAGAAAGAGACTTTGAGAGTTATAAGGAGTGAAAATTTTGGACGTCATTAAACATTTACAACGCGCAATGGTTTATATTGAAGACCATTTATTAGAACCATTTGACTTACAAACTTTAAGTGAATACGTTGAAATTTCTCCTTATCATTTAGAACAATCTTTTACGATGATTATTGGAAAGACGCCTCAAGAATATTGTCGCGCGCGTAGATTGACACTTGCGGCTAATGATTTAATCCACGGTGCGAATCGTTTGATTGATCTTGCAAAACGTTATCAGTATGCGGATGCGAATACATTTGCACACGACTTTAGTGATTATCATGGCGTGTCACCGTTGCAAGCAAAGCTGAAAAAAGAGCAACTTCAAATGCAAGAACGACTTTATTTAAAATTATCGACAACTTCGCAAAAGCCCTACCCTTATCGTTTAGAAACGTTAGGTGACTTTTCGTTAGTCGGTTGTTCTCGATTTGTCCCTTCAGCGGAATTAGAACATCATTTCATCATTCCGGATTTTCTTGAAGATTTAAAAATGGACGGCACGTTAAAAGATATCATGCGCTATAATGATATTGGACCGCATGAATTGTTTGTGGTCAGTTGTCCGCTTGAACAAGGGCTTGAAATCTTTGTCGGGGTCCCAAGTGAACGTTTTCCTGGTCATTTAGAAGATCGCTTTTTAGCAGGACGTCAATATGCCGTGTTTAATTTACAAGGTGAAATTGATTTTGTCACGAGTGAGGCTTGGCATTACATTGAAACGAGTTTACAACTGACTCTACCATTTGAACACGATGCCTTATATATCGAGATTTACCCACTCGACATTTCGTTTGAGGATCCATTTACAAAAGTACAATTATGTGTTCCTGTAAATATTGATGAAAATTAAGTTATAGAGCGAGCACAATCGTTAAAATGCATTATTTCAATGACGTGTGAGAAACGATTGTGCTTCTTTTGTGGTTAGTGAGATAGGAAAACAATTAATTCGCAAATATTTCTGAATATTCAATCTTCAACTTTGTTCCCATAACGTATATGATATGAATAAGGAATGAGGAGGTAATTTAAATGCAGAAGTCAGTTATTCTTATTTTGTTTAGTACCATTTCAACTGTGTTTTCAGGCATCTTTACTTTTGCATGCGGCTTTTATGTATTACAACTGACCGGTTCAGGCAGTCTATTTGGGACCTATTTATCGATTCTAGCCATTATTCAAGTATTGACGATGCCGATATTCGGAAATATAATTGATAGACATTCGAATAAAAAAATGCTGATTTTAGGGCAAATTTTAAGTGTCGTTACCCTATTCATTTTCTCAGTTGTGTATCATGAGGAAATTGTAAGTATTTTTGTCGTGATGATTGTTTTAGTATTTATCGATATGATTGTCAAAACAATTGTCTCATCAAACTTGCAATACATCACACAAGACTATTTTGAGAGAGTTGTGACCATCAGACAAACCATTCAATCTGCAACGATGATAGCAGTCCCTATTGTAGCAGGGTTTTTAGTAACCGTTGTCCATATTAATACTTTAGCGTTGTTGAATAGTTTCACTGAATTTGTTGGCTTGATTCTTATTTTCATGTTAAGTTTTAAACCTGCAAATGCATTAAGTAAAAGTAAAAAATTCACTGAAGGCATGGCAGAAAGTTTTAAATATGTCGTTAAAAATCGGAACTTGTCGACACTCTTTTTAACATCAAGCGTCATTAACTTTTTAGGACAATCTTTATCTGTTGGGCTTCCTATTATTATCGTGACGAAACTTGGCTATTCGTCAGCACATTTAGGGACGATGGAAAGTATTTTAGGGGCGACACTTTTATTAACATACCTTGCATTGAATTTCTTCAGCATGAAAAATAATTTGAAGAAAATGAATGTCATATCCATGCTCATTTTAATTGTGTCACTTTTCGTTATCGCATCATCAAACATTTTTGTAGCGATACCTTTTTGGGCATATATTGTGATGATCATTGGTATCGTATTGATTGGCATTGCTATTCCTATTGACAATGTTCCCTATCAAATTATGTTACACAATACGATAGATGAAGATTACAAATCACGCGTATTTGCTTTATTGCAAAGTTTTGCCACTGGACTCAATCCACTCGGGCTCATCTTCTTTGGATTTGTCATTCCGTACAGTTACGGACTGGTTTTTCTGATCAGTGGGATATGTATGATTTTTGTCATGTTATATTTTATTAAAAATTATCAAGAACAAGAGGTACAATCATAAATAGTAAAGGAGCTAGACATAAAAATTTTTGATGCTATTGATGCAATATTTTTGTTAAACTTGCCCTCCCTATGATTTGTGGCTTTAGATTGCCTTCATGGCTTCGCGTTCCTAGGGGCTGGCCCTACAACTAAATTCGGCTTGTTTATATTGTACATTTCGTGGTAGCCGAATTGGATTTTCCGGACCAGCTGATCCCTCAGGAGTCTCAGCCTTCTGGGCAATCTTATATCAAATATACAGAACTGAAGGCAAGTTTATGAAATCAAGAAAACAATAGCATCAATTTTTATCCCATTCACGCTCATTTTCCGACCGTTTTAAAGTCATTAATGAATATGCAATCTATGTATGGCTTGAGGCTTAATTTTTTCAAGCCTCATCACTTGGTATACACAACAAAATATAGTAAAGGAGCTGAGGAATCTTAATATCCCAGCTCCTTTCTCATTTGAGAAGGTCTTATTTAGTCCATTGTGTATGGAAAGTACCTTCTTTATCTTTTCGTTGGTAAGTGTGTGCACCGAAATAGTCACGTTGCGCTTGAATTAAGTTTGCTGGTAAGTTTTCTGTACGGTAGCTGTCATAGTAGTTGATACTTGCTGAGAAGCCAGGAAGTGCCACACCGTTTTGGATACCAGTAGCAACAACATCGCGAAGTGCAGATTGATATTCAGTCACGATATCTTTGAAGTAACCGTCTAATAAAAGGTTTTGTAAGTTGTTGTCGTTATCGTAAGCATCTTTAATTTTTTGTAAGAATTGCGCACGAATGATACAACCTTCTCTCCAAATCATCGCTAAGTCACCTAATTGAAGGTTCCATTCATTGATTTTACTTGCTGTTTTCATTTGATCGAAACCTTGCGCGTATGAACAAATTTTACTCATGTACAACGCACGACGAATTTTTTCAAGGAATTCTTCTTTGTTACCATCAAATGCAACAGAAGGTCCGTTTAATACTTTTGAAGCATTCACACGTTGATCTTTTAATGAAGAAATGAAACGTGCAAATACAGATTCAGTAATAATTGTTAATGGTGCACCTAATTCTAATGCGTTAATAGATGTCCATTTACCTGTCCCTTTTTGACCTGCTTTGTCCATGATTTTTTCTACAAGTGGTTCGCCATCTTCATCAAGTTTAGTGAAAATGTCACCTGTAATTTCGATAAGGTAACTTTCTAATTCTCCAGCATTCCATGATTTGAATGTTTCAGAGATTTCCTCATGTGACATGCCTAATAAATCTTTCATCATAATATAACTTTCTGCGATTAATTGCATATCAGCATATTCGATACCGTTGTGTACCATTTTGACATAGTGACCCGCACCATTTGGCCCAATGTAAGTGACACAAGGTTTACCGTCTTTCGCTTTAGCTGAGATAGATTCTAAGATATCTGACACTTTATGATAAGCAGCTTCTTGACCACCAGGCATTAATGAGGGACCTGTTAATGCACCAACTTCACCGCCAGAAACACCCATACCAATGAAGTTAACGCCACTTTCAGCCAACGCCTTATTACGACGAATCGTATCGAGGTAGTTTGTGTTACCACCGTCGATTAAAATATCGTCATCGTCTAATAAAGGTAATAAGCTGTCGATTGTTTTATCTGTCGCTTCTCCTGCTTTTACCATTAACAAAATTTTACGTGGTTTTTCTAAAGAATTTACAAACTCTTCTATTGAATAAGTCGGTACAATGTTTTTCCCTTTAGATTCTTCAACCATTAAATCTGTCTTATCTGCAGAACGGTTGTACACAGATACACTGTAACCTCTTGATTCAATATTCCAAGCTAGGTTTTTACCCATTACGGCTAAACCTACTACACCGATTTGTTGTGTCATTATACTTAACCTCTCTTATTATAAATTATGGACTTATTGTATCACATATTAGCGAATGAAGCCTTTTATTAGCTTACGCATTCATTTCAATAATTTTTAACACAAAATTTGTTAAATCATATAACGATTGTTTGGAGATGCGTTCATCTGTTGTATGAATTTTTTCGTAGCCCACGCCTAAAATCACAGTTGGAATACCAAGATGATTGATAATATTACCATCAGAACCGCCACCACCGACATCGGCTTGCATGTCAAAACCTAATGCCTTTGCAGCTTGTTCAGCGATTTGGTAGACACGTTCATTCGATTCAACACGAAAACCTGGATATGATAACTCAGTTTCTACTTCAGCATGACAGTGATGTTGTGCTGCCGCATCTTCAAATGTTTCTTTCATATGTTGGACTTGTGCATCGAGTTTATCTTTAGCATGTGAGCGTGCTTCTGCCCAAATGTTCACTAAATCTGTCACAACGTTAGTCGGTCCCCCACCTTGGAATTTACCGATATTAGCAGTCGTTTCATGATCGATTTGACCTAGTTTCATCTGACTAATCGCTTGAGCAGCAATATTAATCGCGCTAATCCCATCATTTGGTGTACTGGCGTGCGCTTTTTTACCATGAATTTTCGCGTTAACTTTCATTTGGTACGGTGCCCCAATCGTGATACTGCCGACAGGTACTGCTGAGTCAATCGCATAGCCGTAATCTGCATCTAAATCTTCTTTACGTAAAGCTTTTGCACCGACTAATCCAGACTCCTCGCCCACTGTAATAACGAATTGAATTTGACCATGGGGTAACTGTTGTTCACGAATGATATGAAGCACTTCAAAAATGACAGCTAATCCTGCTTTATCATCAGCACCGAGTACAGTTGTGCCATCTGAATAAATGAAACCATCTTCTTTAATGATCGGTTTTACCTTGCGACCCGGTTCCACAGTATCCATATGACTCGTGAAATAAATTTTATCTTTATTTTCTTGATTTGCAGGTAATGTACAAATGAGATTATTAGCTCCGAAACCTGTCGTTGCTTTCGCGTTATCTTCAACAACAGATAAGCCGAGCGATTCAAACTTTTCTTTCAATATTGGTTGAATGATGTCTTCATGTCCTGTTTCAGAATCGATTTGCACTAATTCTAAAAATGTTTCAATTAATCTGTCTTTGTTCAGCATACCGTCACCTTCCCTTATGTTCTATCCTCATTTTATCGAACTTTGGATAGATTGCAAAAAAGACATATCCATCATCATTTTTATAAGAACTTTTGGCTTTTATTTAAATGAATGATATAATTCAGTCATTGTACATGAGATTATTATAGGTTATTTGGAGGCATTTCATCGTGTTAAACAAGAAAATAAGAAAAGTGCTCATCATTGTGATGCTTGTTGCTATCGTACTTGCGTTGATTTTAACTGGTATCGCACCATTATTGAGCATGTAACAAAAAACAGGCAAGGATTGAAAATGTCCTCGCCTGTTTTTGTATACAATTAAATTTCATGATGCATTTTCAGTGAACCAAATTTTGCTTTAATCGTTAAATATTCCTCAGTATCATACAAAATTTGAATCATACTTGAACGTGTCAACAACTCATCATGTGTTTGAGGTAAAGGCAGTTGATCGATTTCAAGTCGAATTTGATATAACGTGTGTAAACGTAATGCAGTATAATTATTTTCATTGACATTTTCTGCCATTTCATGGAATAACTGCGCTACATGTGCACTCATGACATCATTTGCATTAATGTGTTTAATGTGATTTTTAATGCGCTTAAGTATTTCTAACTGATCTTCACGCATGTCAAAATAATGATAATAGCTATTTTCATTCCGTACAAAATGATTTTTAACATCTCTGAATGCAATCGATTTCGCCTCTTGAATCGTATGTGCCAATGAATTAAACGTCACATCAGGGCGGTTATTATGCATCGCACAGGCTGAACTAAATGTATGGAAAATGCTTTTGAATTGAAACTCAATTTCCTTTTTATATTTAGATAATTGATGATCTAAATTAGGCATAATAGTATTCATCGTAAACGCAATGGCTAACCCAACAATAATCAGCAATACTTCATTGACAACTAATGAAAAATCGATGACATCAGCATTGAAAAAGTGAAGTAAGATGACAATACTCGTTACGACACCTTCTTGCATATTAATCATCACAGTAACTGGAATGAAAAAGAGTACGATTAATCCTAGTACCCAGGCGTGTTGTCCTAATAGCGGAAAAATAGCCCAACCAAAACCGATAGCAATTAAACAGGATATAAAACGAGAAATAATCGCGTGAACAGAGTGTATTTTCGTATCTTTAATACATAATACAACCAAAATGGCACTAGAAGCGTAATTATCCAACCCTAGTAGTTGTGCGATGATTACACCTAGTGCCATGCCGACAGCGGTCTTTATCGTTCTCAATCCGATGCGATATGGATTTAAACGCAACATGATGAGCCCCTTACTTAGCGTCGCAATAACGGTCAAATAAAGCTTGAAGTTGCGTAATGACGTCCATTGTGTCGTGGCCTTCAATTTGGTGACGTTCAATCATTTCAGTAATTTTGCCGTCTTTCATGAGCGCAAATGAAGGGCTTGATGGTGCATAACCTTCAAAATAATCACGTGCACGTTGCGTCGCTTCCTTATCTTGACCCGCAAATACTGTCACAAGACGATCGGGTAATACATCATAGTGTAATGCGTGTGTCGCAGCTGGACGTGCAATCCCTCCTGCACAACCACATACTGAGTTGATCATGACTAAAGTTGTACCGTCTTGTTGAAACACACGGTCAACATCTTCCTCAGTTGCTAATTGTTCGTAACCCGCATGGTCCATCTCAGAACGGGCTTGTTTGACGATATTATTCATATATAAATCGAAGTTCATATCCATGTGAACATTCCTCCATCATAAGTATTTCAATTAATTACATTTTACTAAAGGTCATGCACAACTGCAATCATTCGGCAACATATGAATCAAAAAACAAACGTTTAGACCGTAGATTGCGTGGTGATTTTAATGTTAACGAAACAACCCGATCCACTAGAAAAGGCCAGGTAAATATCCCAGCCTCTCCTTCATTCATAGATTATTATCCACCCTATTTCATACAAATTAATAAACTTGTGTATGTTCAACGGTAAATGCTTCAATACGTTGTTTTACTTCATTTAAAAATTGACCGGCTTGTAAACCATCTAAAATACGGTGATCGAGTGATAAACATAAGTTCACCATAGAACGAATCGCAATCATGTCATCAATAACGACGGGTCTTTTAACAATAGATTCAACCTGTAAAATGGCTGCTTGCGGATGATTAATGATGCCCATAGAATGCACCGAACCAAAAGTCCCCGTATTATTTACAGTGAATGTACCGCCTTGCATATCTTCATAAGAAAGTTGATTTTGTCGTGCTTTTTGTGCGAGTTCATGAATATCTCGAGCAATACCTTTAATAGACTTTTCATCGGCATGACGAATGACTGGCACAAACAATTTATTTTCATGCGCAACAGCAATTGAAATATTGATGTCAGAATGTAAAACAATCTCATCTTCTTGCCATGTGCTGTTAAGTAATGGATATTTTTTAAGTGCTTCTGCTACAGCTTTAATGAAAAATGCAAAGAATGTTAAATTATATCCTTCTTGCGCTTTAAATTGATTTTTGTAATGCGCGCGCGTTTTTGTTAATTCTGTAGCATCTACTTCTACAGCCATCCAAGCGTGCGGAATTTCGTGCACACTTTGTACAATTTTGTTCGCAATTTGACGGCGCACACCATTGACTGGAATCACGGTATCACGATCGCTTGTTGTTGATGTTCGGTGATTTTGGTTTGCTACAGGCGGCGTTGGTGCAGTGCGCTCTACTGTTTCTTGAGGTGCAGCATTTTCTTTCGGCGTAGAAGTACCAAGTTCAATCGCACGTTCAATATCTTTTTTAGTCACACGTCCTTCAAAACCTGTACCTGTTACTGTTGATAAATCAATATTGTTTTCGGAAGCCAATCTAAATACAACAGGTGAAAAACGACCATTATTTTTAGGTTGGTTCGCTGTTGTTTGGGCTGTTGAAGGTGATGCTGGTTGTTCATTTGATTGTTCTGTAGTTGCCGTGTCAGCTTCTGGCGCTACATTTTCAGTTGTTTCGTCTGTAGCACCTTCAACTTCCATTTCACAAATGACAGAACCGACTTCAACTGTGTCGCCAGCAACGGCAATAATTTTTTTAATCGTTCCTGCGTAGGATGAGGGCACTTCAGCTGTCACTTTATCCGTAATCACTTCGCACAATGGGTCATATTCTTCAACACGGTCGCCTTCTTGAACGAGCCACTGCTCAATTGTACCTTCATGCACACTTTCCCCTAGTTTAGGCATTTTGATTTCCATGAGTGAACCTCCTTAAAATTGCGCTAATTCACGCATTTTATTTTTAATTTTATCTGGGTTAATCATAAATTCATCTTCTAACGGTGGTGAAAATGGCATCGCTGGCACATCTGGACCCGCCAATCGCATCACGGGTGCATCTAAATCAAATAAACAATTTTCTGCAATAATCGCGGCAACTTCTGACATGACACTACCTTCTTTATTGTCTTCAGTGACTAACAAACATTTACCTGTCTTTTTCGCGCATTCAATAATCGTTTGTTGATCGAGCGGATACACTGTACGCAAGTCAACCACTTCGACGTCGATGTCTTCACCTTTTAATAAATCTGCTGCTTGAAGACAATAGTTCACTGCTAGACCATATGAAAATACTGTGATATCGCTACCTTCTCGTTTGACATCTGCTTTACCAAGCGGCACAGTGTAATATCCTTCTGGCACTTCTTCTTTGAGTAAGCGATATGCCTTTTTATGCTCGAAGAAAAGCACGGGGTCATTCGATGCAATAGAGGCTAACAGTAGGCCTTTTGCATCATATGGTGTGGATGGAATGACGACAGTTAAACCTGGTGTAGATGCAAAGACACTTTCGATACTTTGTGAATGATAAAGTGCGCCATGAATCCCCCCGCCGAATGGTGCACGAATCGTTAATGGTACCTGCCAATCATTGTTAGAACGATAGCGCATTTTAGCAGCTTCACTCATAATTTGGTTGGTCGCCGGTAAAATATATTCCGCAAATTGTATTTCAGCAATAGGACGTTTCCCCATCATCGCTGCACCAATGGCAGAACCGACAATGTTGGATTCAGCAAGCGGTGTATCTAAAACACGATAAACGCCATATTTTTCTTGTAATCCAGCTGTTACCCCAAAAACGCCACCTTTTTTACCTACATCTTCACCAAGAATCATCGTTTGATCGTCTTTTTCTAATGCGACATCAAGTGCTTGTCTAATCGCTTCAAGATATGAAATTTTAGCCATGTTGACGTCCTCCTTCTTCGTAGACATGTAAGTATGTTTCAGATGGATCTGGGTATGGTGCGGCCTCGGCTTCTTTTGTCGCTTGATGTACCCACTGTTGATTTTCTTTTTCAATCGATTCAAACCACGCTTCATCAACTAAAGATTGATCGATTAAATATTGTTTGAATTTAAGGTTACAATCATTTTCTTTATCCGCATTTTTTTCTTCAACTGTGCGGTAACGGTCATCATCATCTGAAGAATGTGCTGTTAATCTTGTACACATAGCTTCGATTAATGAGGCGCCTTCACCGTTTACTGCGCGTTCTCGGGCTTTTTTAATCGCACCATAGACAGCAATTGGATCATTACCATCGATCGTCTCACCGAACATGCCATAACCTTTCGCACGATCTGATAAATGTTCGGCACCATATTGGAATTCTTTGGATACAGAAATCGCATATTTGTTATTTTCAATTAAGCAAATAAAGGGTAAGTTATGGACGCCAGCAAAATTCAATCCTTCATGAAAATCACCTTGGTTTGAACTCCCTTCACCTAGCGTCGTTAATGCGATTTGAGATTTACCATCCATTTTAAATGTTAATGCTGCACCGACTGCATGGAGGATTTGTGTCGCGACTGAAGAACCTTGTGACATAATACCGACTTCTTTTTTACTAAAGTGAGATGGCATTTGTTTACCTCCAGAACTGATGTCATCACGTTTACCAAATGCGGATAACATCGTTTCTAAAGGTGTCATTCCTAAATAAGTAACTAGTGCTAAATCACGATAATACGGCGATGTAATATCTCCTTTTTGTAATGCATAAGCCGTGCCGATTTGTGTGGCTTCTTGACCTTGGCAACTGATAACAAACGGAATCTTTCCAGCACGGTTTAAGAGCCACATTCTTTCATCTAACTTACGGCCTAAATCCATAGCACGGTACATGTTTTTCAAATCTTCAACTTCAAGGCCAACACTTTGATAATCTTTCATATCTATTTTCCTCCTTCTTATCTATATGTGAATAGATTGATGATTAGATTTTAATCCTAATTCCATGAGTAATTCTGAAATGGACGGATGTGCGTGTGTTGAAAGTCCTAATTCAAGTGCAGAACCATTCATAAATTGTAAAACGCTTAATTCGTTGATGAGCTCTGTGACATGAGGACCAATTAAAGATGCACCGATCAAACTACCAGATGCTTGATCAAACAATAATTCAGCAAAGCCTTCAGGTGTTGATGAAGCTGTAATTGTTGCTTTACCATTTGCTTTAAACGGTGCTTTCATAACTTCAAATTTAAGACCGCGTTGTTTTGCCGTTTCTTGATTGACACCGATAGACGCAATTTCAGGTGATGTATAAACACATCTTGGCATCGAATCATAATCAACGGGCAGTGGATTTTCGTTAAACATATGTTCAACGGCAATCACACCTTCTCTAGCTCCGACATGTGCAAGTTGTAGATGGCCGATTACATCTCCAGCAGCATAAATATGTGTATCAGCCGTTTGCATAAATTCATTCGTTTCAATCATTTGTTTGTCATTTAATACAACTTTCGTATTGTCTAAACCTAAATCAGACGTATTCACTTGTCGACCAATGGCAACGAGCACTTTTTCAGTGGAGAATGGCATTTCAAGATTGAAGGTTACTTCCTCATCGCTTTGTTGGATGTCGTCTGCTTTAAGCGCTGTATTGATATGGAAGTTGACACCTTTCTCTTCCAATTGTTTTTGAATTAATTGGCTGATTTGTGCACTTTCTGTCGGTAAAATTCGTGGCCCAGCTTCGATAATATGTACCGTGACACCTACACTACTAAAGAAAGACGCAAATTCTAAGCCGATGACACCGCCACCAATAATTGTGATGGATTGTGGTAAAGTTTCAAGTGTCATCATATCATTACTACTATAGATTTGTTGTTGATCAAACGGTAAAAACGGCAGTGCCATAGGTTTGGATCCTGTCGCAATTAACACATAGTCATTCGGTAATAGTTCAGATGTGCCGTCTTCATACTCTACAGATACTGTGCCACTTTGAGGTGTGAAAATTGAAGCACCCATTAAGCGACCAACGCCATGAAATACATCGATTTTATGACGCTTCATTAGCCCTTGGACCCCTTGATACATCGTGTCGACAATGCGATTTTTACGTTCCATCACTTTTGCGAAATTAAGCGTCGGTGGTTCAGCGGTCACACCAAAGTCATCAGCATGTTGTATGTATTGGAACACTTCCGCTGATTTGAGAAAAGATTTTGTTGGGATACAGCCTTGATGCAGACATGTTCCACCCATTTTTGATTTTTCAACTATAGCAACAGATTTTCCAAGTTGACTCGCGCGAATTGCAGCAGAATATCCTGCAATACCACCGCCAAGGATAACGATATCGTATTTTTCTTTTGTCATATGCTTTCTCCTATTGATATATCTGAATTTTAATTTGTTGATTCAATGCGAATTGTGCACGTTCTGCAAGCGTGATAAGTTCATGCTCTCCTGGGAAAACTGAAATTGGAGCAATCCACTCTACATATTTCGCGATTTGATCCATTAATTGAACACTATGGCTCATCCCGCCTGTAAAAATAATTTGATCGACGTGTCCTTTTAAAACGGCAGCACGTTCTCCAATTACTTTGGAAATTTGAATCACCATCGTGTCGATCATTAACTTCACATTTTCATCTTGTTCATACTTTGCCATAATTTCCCTTAAATCAGACGTCTGAAAATATGCTTTAAGTCCAGACTCACGACTTAACTGCACCTTGATTTCATCACCAGATAATTGATGCTTTTCCATGTATTGGACAAGTAAATCATTTGGAATGCTACCAGAACGATCCATCGCCATTGGACCTTCACCATACAATGCTTCATTCACATCAATGACACGCCCCTTTTCATGCGCACCAATGCTAATGCCGCCTCCCATATGTATCACAATCACATTCACATCTTCATAGGCACGATTGACTAATGCGGCATAACGACGGGCCATCGCTTTTTGATTTAATGCGTGAAAGATACTGCGACGTTGAATGGACGGTACGCCAGTATGACGTACTTCATCGATCAATTCATCTACGACAACCGGATCAGTCGTGAAAACTGGAATATGGTATTTTTGTCCCAGTTGATAACCGATCATGCCGCTTAAATTAGAAGCATGAGCGCCATACTTAAAGCTTTTTAAGTCGTCATACATTGCTTTGTTTACTGAGTATGTACCGCCTTCAAGTGGTTTGAGTAGACCGCCACGACAAGCAATGACATCAATTTGATTCAACTGGTAACCATGTGATTCGATTTCAGTTTCAATCAATTGTTGTCTCAATGGCTCTTGATCAATTAAGGGGTACTTTAAAAGCGCTTCAGTATGGCTAATATTTTCATTTACTTTAAATTCATCATTTTCATATATGGCATATTTACTGGAGGTACTCCCTAAATTCAATACGAGTGCTGTTGTCATACAATCCCTTCTTTCAAAAACAAATCAAAAATGTATGGGACTAGGACATTATGTTTTCCCAGTCTCTGTTTCTATTTATGAACTGATATCCAATAGTGATGATTGAGCCATCGAAAAATTAGGGTGAACAAAAATTTTTTATGTCCCAGACCCATATTTGTTTGCACGGTTAACCGACTTTTAATGCGACTAAAATAGAGTTGATTTTATTTTCAATACTGTCCGCTCTTGATGTAAGAACGATTGGAAAATGCGCACCGAGAATAAGACTCGCAACTTTTGCACGACCAAAATAGGTGAGTGATTTATATAGCACGTTGCCTGCATCTAATCCTGGTACAATAAGCACATCTGCATCTCCTGCAACTTTTGAATGGATGCCTTTTTGAATCGCACTCCGTTTATCAATCGCATTATCTAACGCAAATGGACCTTCAACATGCACATGCGGTTCGATAGGATGTGATTGATAATATTGACTTAAACGCTCAGCTTGAAGGGTCGATGGTATTTTAGGGCTGACCTTTTCAACGGATGACAATAATGCAATATGAAGTTGTTGATATTGTAGCCTCTTTGAAAAATCAACCACATTTTGAATGATGGCTTTCATCTCTTCTTCTGTTGGCGCAATATTGAGCGCAACGTCTGAAATCATCAGCAGTTTGTGATACGAGGGAATTTCACATAACGCCACATGGTTTAAAAAGGGTTTTGCACCTTGTGCGTTACGTTTTAATACCGCAGATAAGATTTTAGCAGTTGAAATTTGCCCTTTCATCAAAATTTGCGCCTTACCATGATACAAATCATTTAAACAGCCTTCAATTGCAGCGTCTTCTGTATCAAACGTTTGAATATGGATACGCTTTAAAAAGTCGGCCGACAAATCAAATGAACGAATGATTTCAGCTGCATCTTGGTGATTATAAAGTTTGAAGTCAGCATCGGTTTGCTTTAAAACTTCAATAATAACTCTAATAAGCGGTTCATCCATTGCATTAACAATCGCAATTGTCCCTGTTAGAGCTTGAGGTTCTTTAAGCAAGTCTGTAAAATTCAACTTTCATCATCCTTTATGCTTTTGGTTTTGTTCAATCATTTCTTTCGCATTTTGTCTTGTCAATTCGGTCACAGTTGCACCAGAAATCATGCGTGCAATTTCGTCTATCCGTGCATCGCCTGTAAGTTCGCGTACAGTCGTAGTGGTGCGGTCATCTTTTTCATGTTTTGAAATGTACAAATGGTGATCACTCATTGACGCAACTTGTGGTAAATGAGAAATACAGATCACTTGAATAACTGATGCAATGTCTTTCATTTTTTCAGCCATTTTTTGCGCCGCTTGTCCAGACACACCGGAATCCACTTCATCAAATAATATCGCAGTTTGCCCTCGTGCACGTACAAAAATACTTTTCAGTGCGAGCATAATTCGTGACAGTTCACCGCCACTAGCAATTTTGTTTAAACTTTTTAATGGCTCACCTTTATTTGGACTAATTAAAAATTCAATGCGTTCTAAACCATCTTTTTGTGGCGATTCATAAGGTTTAAACGAAATTTCTAAATTCGCATCCTTCATTTGTAAGTATTGGATTTCATTGACAATACGATCACGCAACTGTCTTGCTACTATTCTACGCGCTTTTGATAACTTTTGCCCGTCTTCCTGAACTTGTTGCGATAATTGTTGAATTTCTTCGCGTAGTTTTGACGTACTTTCTTCATAATTTTCGATTTTATTAATTTCATCAGCAATTTTTTCTTGATAAATCATCAAATCTGAAATATCTTTGCCATATTTACGTTTTAAATTGTTCAACAAGTTCATACGTGATTCGAGTTCATTTAAATATTGTTCATCAAATTCAGTTTGGTTGATTTCTTCATAAATTTGATGTTTAGCGTCCTCTAACGTGTAATAAAATTGATCGACTTCTTCTTTGAGTTTTTCAAACGTTTCAGGTAAAATTTGATTCACATTTTGCAACTCTGTACTTAGAGTATAGAGACGATCTGTAATCGCATGTTCATCCGTTAAAGTCACATATGCAGCGTTCAATGCTAAACTTAAATTTTCGGAGTTCTGAATACGTTTGATATCGGTTTCTAATTGTTCGATTTCGCCTTCTTTTAAGTGCGCTTCTTTTAATTCATCATATTGGAACTTCATTAAATCTAAGCGTTGTAGTAAAGCTTGGTCTGCAGATTCCAGTGCCTCAAGCTCTTTTATCTTTTCTTGATGTTGTCCATATGAATGGGCATAATGTTGAAGTTCTTCAATATATTCACCGTCAGCATAACGATCAAGTAGTTCAACGTGATACTTTTGCTTTAATAAAGATTGTGTTTCATGTTGACCATGGATGTCGAGTAAAGCTTGCATGACTTGTCTTAAATCTTGTAACGTCACAGTTTGGTTGTTTATCCGACAAATGCTTTTACCAGAACTAAAAATTTCGCGTTTGACAATTAAGAAGTCTTCATTGATATCAATACCTAACGTTTCAAGTTGACGTATGGCATCTTTTGCATCATCAATATCAAAAATACCTTCAATAATTGCTTTCTTTTCACCGTGACGTACAAATTCAGAAGAAGCACGCATGCCAATCAGTTGTCCAATGGCATCAATAATAATCGATTTACCCGCACCTGTTTCACCACTAAGTACAGTGAGGCCATCAGAAAACTGAACATCTAATGTATCGATAATCGCAAATTGTTTAATGGAGAGGCTTTGTAACATCTAACATCCATCCTTATAACATATTGAAAATTCTTTCCTTGATTTCATCAGCTGAAGGGTTGTCGCGACAAATAATTAAGCACGTATCATCACCACAAATGGTACCTAGCACTTCTTCCCAATCAATTTGATCCAGTATCGCACCGATTGATTGGGCATTACCAGGCAACGTTTTCAGCACAAGTAAATTGTTAGCGCTATCGATTTTTACAAATGAATCCATCAAATAGCGCCCTAGTTTTTCTAGTGGATGATAACGGCGATCATTAGGCAAACTATAAATATATTGTCCGCTTGGTGCAGGGACTTTAATCAATTGAAGCTCTTTAATATCACGAGACACTGTAGCTTGCGTAACGTTCATATCATAATCATTTAAACGTTTCACTAACTCGTCTTGTGTTTCGATTTGTTCGTTTGAAATAATTTCTCTAATTTTTATATGTCTTACAGATTTTTTAGGCATAACAGACACCTCGTAACGAATATTTATACAATGATTTTACCACACTCGGTTATGATTTACCTACTTAAGCGATGTACGTCACCATAAGAAACAATTGATATGACGATTGACTTTTAATTTCAAAAACAGTGCGCGCAACGATTCAATATATACGAAAAATGTATATGCCCCTTTTTTAACTATGAAAATTGAATAAAGATAGACTCGAAATAAAACATATGGGGTCTTTTCCGTCATAAAAAAACACGAGCAACTGTAATACATTACTCGTGTTTGGATGTTAGTCTAAAAATTGTTGAATTGTATGAACGAGCGGGTCATGGGTTAACCCTAAATCTTCTAAAATTTGGTCCACATCTCCGTGCTCAATGTACTCATCATCGATACCGAGTCTTTTGATGCGATTGGTATATCCATGATCGGTGAAGTAATTTGCGATTTGACTACCTAAACCACCATTTAACATCGCTTCTTCGACTGTAACCACAGGCATGTTTTTGGCACCTAAGTCATCTAAGACAGTTGTGTCCATCGGTTTGATATAACGTGCATTAATGACACGTGCTTGAATACCTTGCTCTGCTAATGTTTTAGCCACTTTAACTAAAGTCGCGAGTGTCGGTCCATAGCTAATCAGTGCCACGTCTTGACCTTCAGTTAAATCTTCCCACGTTCCAATAGGCAAGTGCTCACGTTTATCAGTGATTTCAACACCTAAACCATTGCCACGTGGATAACGGATCGCAATTGGTCCTTGTTCATGGTGCATCGCTGTATAAACGAGATCTTTCGCTTCATTTTCATCTTTAGGCATCATTACAATCATATTTGGAAATTGTGTCAAGAAGCCGACATCAAACACACCTTGATGCGTTTCGCCGTCTGCACCGACAAGGCCGGAGCGGTCCACACCAAAAATGACGTTTAAGTTTTGACGATCGACATCATGTAACACTTGGTCATACGCGCGCTGTAAAAACGTCGAATAGATCGCAACATACGGTTTCATACCTTCAATCGCTAGACCAGCCGCCATCGTGACAGCATGTTGTTCAGCAATACCGACGTCAAAAAATTGTTCAGGCAACTCTGACTGGAATTTTGTAAGTTTAGACCCTACAGGCATTGCAGGTGTAATAGCAACAACACGGCGATCCTTTTTCGCATATGACAGAATTTCGTCACTCATTAACTGACTCCATGAAGGTCCTTGTGTTTGACCTTTAATTTGTTCGCCAGTTTCTAATTTGTATGGTCCTAAGCCGTGCCAAGTGCCGATTTTATCATTTTCAGCGGGATGGTAACCTTTCCCTTTGTTCGTGACAACATGGATCAACACCGGTTTGTTAATAGAATCTGCTGCAGTTAAGGCGTTTTCCAGTTCTTCAAAGTTATGGCCATCAACTGGACCAATGTAGCGAATACCGAGCTCTTCGAAAAAGGCGCCATCTACAACTAAATATTTTAAGCTGTCTTTAATGCGATCAGCAGATTCACGTAATCGACTGCCCCCAGGTAAACGACTTAAAATCGATTCAGCATCAAACTTGAGTCGATTATAGCCTTGGTTCATTCGAATACGACCGAGCATGTTATGCATTGCGCCAACATTAGGTGCGATACTCATTTCGTTATCGTTTAAAATAATTGTCATATTTGTTCGATCATGGCCGATGTTGTTTAAAGCTTCAAGTGCCATACCGCCAGTCAGCGCACCATCTCCAATAACTGGAACGATATGATTCTTTTTGCCTAAAATATCTCTCGCTTTTGCCATGCCCATCGCAGCTGATAATGAGGTAGAACTATGCCCAGCTTCCCACACATCATGATCAGACTCTTTTAATTTTGGAAATCCACATAATCCTCTATATTGTCTTAATGTTTCAAACTGATGACCGCGGCCTGTCAAAATTTTATGAATGTAACTTTGATGACCGACATCCCAGATAATTTTATCTTCTGGACTATTAAAATGCTTATGCAGTGCGATTGTAAGTTCAACAACACCTAAATTAGCACCAATATGCCCCCCCGTCACAGCACACGTTTGAATTAAGAACTGTCTCACATCGTGACTCAATGCTTCAAGCTCTTTAACAGAAAGACTTTTTAAGAATGAAGGATTCTGTATATTTCTTACGTCCATTGAAATCACCCTTAATTTTTTCTATCGTACTGATTATAACACTTCAATCACATCATAGATAGACAGAACCTAATTTTGACGTTGATAAAAAAGTGTTAACAAATAGTTTAAATCCGTTGTATCAAATTCCGTTGATAAAGTTGTTAAAATGGCTTCTGCTTTTTGAATATGTGCTTGAAGTTCTTGTTCAGCGCCCTCTTCACCTAAAAGTGTGACATATGTACTTTTATGATTAGAGACATCGCTGCCTACAGGTTTGCCTAGTTTCGCTTCATCACCGTACACATCTAAGAGGTCATCTTTAATTTGGAAAATGACACCTAAATGTTGAGAAAACTGAATCAATTGTTGTGCAGTTGTATGACGAATTGAAGTAATGATTGTTGCAGCTTCAATCGCAAATTGGATCAGCGCACCCGTTTTATGAATGTGAATATTTTCAAGTGTTTCGAGTGGAATTTGTTGATTTTCACTTTGCATGTCTAACGTTTGACCGCCTACCATACCTTGATGCCCACTCGCTTGACTTAATTTTTCAATGAGTGCAACTTTGATTTGAGCGTCAATATGAGGTGTCAACGCAATCTTTTCAAACGCTTTCGTCAATAAGGCGTCTCCAGCCAATATCGCCAGCCACTCACCATAGACTGTATGATTCGTCGGTTTACCACGTCTTAAATCATCGTCATCCATTGCGGGTAAATCGTCATGAATCAATGAATATGTATGAATCATTTCGAGCGCTAAAGCAACATGCATACCACTCGCAAGCTTTTGATGATCCAACATTTTAATTGTAGCTAACATGAGTAAGGGGCGTATTCTTTTTCCACCAGCTTCTAGAGAATAACGCATACTCTGTTCAAGTGAAGTACCAAGTTGCGAATCTTCTATCGCATGATTTAAGTGGCCATTAAATTGTTCTAATAACTCATTCAGACTTTGATTCATCACTTTCATCTGCCTCTTTATCCATTAATTCTGCTACTTTTTTCTCAGCATCACTCAATGTTTTTTCACATGATTTAGAAAGCGCTATGCCTTGTTGATACAATTCTAAAGATTTTTCTAGCGATATCGTATCATTATCTAGCTGATTTACAATACTTTCTAATTCTTTCATCATTTCTTCAAAAGATTTATTTTCGGTCGTCATTTTGCCACCTCACCTTTTCAATTCTTGCATCTAAAGCGCCATCTTTCATAGTGACTTCAATGCGTTCACCTTCATGTACGTCATGACTACTCGTAATGACTTCATCACCTTTTTTAACTATAGAGTAACCTCGTAACATCGTCTTTGTAGGGCTCAAATTATCAAGCGATAACAGTTGATGTTGAAAGATTTGCTTTTTAGAAGTTAAAATACGCTGAATTTGTTTGTGCAACTGAGATGATAAATCCATAGATGTTTGTTTTTGGCGTTGTACGTTATCATAAAAATATTTAATGCGAATGCGTTGTTGCAACATGGCTAACCGTTGTTGTTCGTGTTGTAGTCGAAATTGCATCGATTGATGAAGGGCACGATCGAGTTCGTCACGTTTTTGTGTTTGCTGTTCATATAACAAACCGGGTTGCTTAAATTTGTAATACGATTGCAACTGCTGTAGTTGTTGTGCTGTATGTTTTAAATGTTGCTTCATATAGCGGTTCAAATAAGCACGTGTTTGAGACAATACTTGTTTGAGTTCTTGTTTGTCCGGTGTCGCTAACATCGCAGCTTGCGTCGGTGTTGCGGCACGTAAATCAGCAACAAAGTCACTAAGTGTTGTATCCGTTTCATGCCCAACAGCAGATATAACAGGTGTTTGACATGAAAAAATAGCTTTAACAACATCTTCCTCATTGAAGTTCCACAAATCTTCAATAGAACCGCCGCCCCGTCCTAGTATAATGACATCTGCACCGAGTTGATCCGCAGATTGTAATTTTTCGATGATGTCCGCTTTTGCCTGTGCGCCTTGAACAAGTGTACTGATTTTGATTTGTTCAGCTAGTGGATAACGACTGTTCAAAGTGTTTTGAATATCTCGAATAGCAGCGCCGGTACTGGCTGTGAGTATCGCAATTTTTTGAGGATACTTAGGGATAGGTTTTTTATGAACTGCATCAAAATAGCCTTCTTTCATAAGCTTATTTTTTAATTGCTCAAATTTTTGGTAAAGATTCCCTACACCATCCAATTGCATATGATTTACGTAAATTTGATAATTGCCACGACGTTCATAAACGGATACACGTGCTTCTATGAGAACTTGATCGCCTTCTTTTGGGTCGAAGTCAAGTTGGTTTGCCTGTGTTTTAAACATCATTGCAGCGATAACACTGTTTTCATCTTTAACGGCAAAATATAAATGCCCACTGCTATGACGTTTAAAATTCGATAATTCGCCCTTGATATAGACGCTTTGAAGATGTGGATCTTGATCAAATTTATACTTAATATATTTAGTTAATGCAGAGATTGTTAAATACTTTTCCATGCCATCACTCAATTTCTTTTAATGTGACTTAATACACCGTTGATAAATTTATAATGATCATCATCGCTAAATTGTTTTGCCAGTTCTACTGCTTCATTAATAATCACTTTTTCTGGTGTATCACTGTGGTTCATTTCAAATGTCGCCATACGTAAAATGATACGATCAGTTTTCAACAAACGCGCAATCGTCCATCCGTTCAAATGCGGACTAATTGTTTCGTCTAATACATGTTGATGATCTTTCACACCAGAAACAAGCCATTTAATGAAGTCGAAATCCAAATCTGGATAGTCTTCTTTTATAAAACTAATCGCTTCGTCAATCGTCAACTCCGTATTTTTCATCTCTAGTTGGAATAATGTTTGAAAGGCTTGACTTCTTGCTTGTTTTCTACTCATTTTAATTCTCCGTTCATCAGTTAATCACGATTATTTTTTGCCATTTCTATATGTGTAATGTGCACATTGATTTGCTGAGGTGTGAGTGCAGTCATCGTACGCAATGCACTATGAATGGATTCTTGAACTTTTAACGCTGTTTCGGAAACTTTAACGCCATAGCTTAAAGAACAATAGACATCTATAGTGATTTCATTCTCTTTCGTTGTGATTTTAACGCCTTTACTTAAGTTTTTGCGACCAAAGCGTTCCAAAGTTGAATTTTTTAAATCTGGAAATGCCCCTTCAACACCTTTCACTTCTGATACTGCGATACTTGCAATCACAGAAATGACTTCGGGTTCGATTTCAACAGTTCCAAGATTAGGGTTGAAATGTTCAATTGGCTTTGCCATATAAGTTGCCCCCATTCAATTTAATGATCTTCATTCATAATATCGTAAATCTCTAAAAATTTGGTGCTAAAGAAACCTTTATTGAAGACTGGATGATTTAGTAAACGAATATGGAAAGGAATGGTTGTATCGATGCCGAGTACAACAAATTCACTGAGCGCACGTAAACCAGACATAATGGCTTCTTCCCTCGTCGGTTGATGCACAATCAATTTCGCCACCATTGAATCATAGTAAGGTGGAATGACATAGTTCGTGTAACAAGCTGAATCAATCCGTACACCAAAGCCGCCTGGTGTTAAATACTGTTCAATTTTACCAGGTGACGGCATAAAGTTTTTATAAGGATTTTCAGCGTTGATACGAAATTCAATCGCATGACCTTGAATTTGAATATCATCTTGTGTATAAGGTAACTTTTCGCCCATAGCCACTTTGATTTGTTGTTTTACGAGGTCAACACCTGTCACCATTTCAGTTACTGGATGCTCAACTTGAATTCGCGTATTCATCTCCATGAAGTAAAATAGATCTTCATCTAAATCATATATAAATTCAATGGTTCCTGCGTTAAAATAATTGACCGCTTTAGCTGCTCTCACGGCTGCATCGCCCATCTCTTTTCTTTTCTCTTCAGTAAGTATTGGAGATGGCGATTCTTCAACAAGCTTTTGCATGCGTCGTTGAATCGTACAATCACGTTCGCCAAGATGAATCACGTTTCCATGCTCATCACCAAGAATTTGAATTTCGATATGACGGAAGTTTTCAATAAATTTCTCTAAATATAAGCCGCCGTTACCGAAAGCTGTTTCTGCTTCTTGTTGCGTCATTTTATAACCATTGATTAATTCTTCTTCATTACGTGCGATACGAATCCCTTTACCGCCACCACCAGCAGTTGCTTTTATAATAACAGGGTAACCAATTGAGTTTGCAGTTTGGATGGCATCTTCAATCGTGTTCACAAGTCCTTCGCTACCAGGAACAACAGGGACATTTGCACGTTTCATTTCTTCTTTTGCAATATCTTTAATACCCATCTTCTGAATCGATTCATAGCTCGGCCCAATAAATTTCAATTGGACAGCTTCACACAATTCCGCAAAATCACCATTTTCAGCTAAGAAGCCATAGCCAGGGTGAATACCGTCACATCCTGTAGAAGTGGCGATAGATAAAATATTCGGTATGTTCAAGTACGAATCTTTTGATTGCTTGGGTCCCACACAGTAGGCTTCGTCGGCTAATTGAGTATGTAAAGCATCTTTGTCGCCTTCAGAATAAATCGCTACAGTTTGGATGCCCAATTCGTGACATGCGCGAATAATACGCACTGCAATCTCGCCACGGTTTGCAATTAATATTTTTTTCATATTATTTCACCTTGAATAAAGCTTGGCCATACTCAACCATTTGTCCATCTTCAACTAAAATTTCAACGATTTCACCAGCCACTTCAGCTTGAATTTCATTAAATAACTTCATAGCTTCTAAAATACAAACTGTTGTATCAGGTGTCACTTGATCTCCGACTTGAACATAAGCACTCTCTTCAGGAGACGGTGATTTATAGAATGTACCGACCATAGGCGCTGTAATCGTTTTGAGTGATGCATCAGCCTCTGTTGCTGGTGCGTCTACTGATGCCGCGCTTGCTTGGACAGGTTCAGCTGCTACACTTGGTGCAACCATTTGCTGTGGTGCTGAAATTTGTTGTGTCACAATTTCTTTTTCTTTTTTTAAGTTGATTGTCGTACCTTTATCTTCAATACTGATTTCAGTGAGGTTAGAATTGTCTAGAATATCAATTAATTCTTTAATCTCTTTAAAATTCATTTTGGTTACTCCCTTATGATTGATTATTTCTACCCTACTATTTTACTTGAGTGTATAAGGCAATTCAAGAAAATACATAATATCTAAAGCGTTGTAGTGAGTTTTCCACCCATATTATATTGATACAATCGATTCGCTTTTGTTGATTGTATCATTGTATCGTCTTTGAAACATTCAACGGTGCTTATGTTGATTTATAGAACAAGCAACGTTGACTGGTCTATGTATCGCTTAAAAATAAAATATGGACTAACAAGACAATCATCAGCCTCATTAGTCCAACAATAATATTCCATTGTTCACATTATCAGGATGATCTCATTCACCTGATATGGATTCAATTAACCGCGTGAAACGTAGCTACCATCTGTTGTGTTAATGACTAACACATCGCCTTCATTGACGAATAATGGCACATTCAATGTGTAACCTGTTTCAACTGTTGCTGATTTTGTTGCACCTGTCGCTGTGTCCCCTTTAATACCAGGTTCAGTTTCAGTTACTTCAAGCTCAACAGTTTTTGGTAATTCCACACCGATTGTTTCACCTTGGTACGTTTGGATATGTACATCCATATTTGCTTTTAAGAACTTCAATTCGTATTCTAAGTAATCTGTACTTAGTTCTGTTTGTTCGAAAGTTTCGTTGTCCATGAATACGTGATTATCACCATCAGCATACAAGTATTGCATACGGCGGTTTTCAATCATCGCTGGTTCAACTTTTTCGCCTGCACGGAAAGTTTTTTCTTGGATCGCACCTGTTCTTAAATTACGTAATTTTGATCTCACAAACGCAGACCCTTTACCAGGTTTAACGTGTTGGAATTCAATTACTTTCCAGATTCCGTTATCGACAGAAATCGTTAAGCCTGTTTTAAAATCATTTACAGAAATCATTCAGTTTCCTCCTCAGAATCACTCTTCTTCTAAAATAATAAGGTCTTTTGTGCAATTAGTAAAGCGTTCGCCGCCATTTTCTGTAATTAAAATGTCATCTTCTATACGAACACCACCTAATCCTTCTACATAAATACCCGGTTCAATCGTGACACAATGATTTTTTTCTAAGACGACATCTGATTTTTGAGATAGAGCAGGAAGTTCATGAATGTCTAAACCGATACCGTGACCTAACGAATGACCGAAATGCTTTCCGTAACCCGCCTCTGTAATGATATCACGCGCAATGCTATCCATTTCTTTACCTGTCATTCCTGGACGAATCGCTGCAATGGCGGCTTCTTGACTTTTCAACACGATATTGTAAATGTTAACCATTTCTTCAGAAGGTTGACCGACAGCGAAAGTACGTGTGATATCTGAACAGTAACCGTTGTAGTATGCACCAAAATCTAACGTGACCATTTCTCCTGACTGAATGACTTTATCAGAAGCTACACCGTGTGGCATCGCACCTCGAACGCCTGAAGCAACGATAGTATCAAATGACGTGTCGTCTGCACCTAAATGCAACATTTTACTTTCCAAATGCGCTTTAACTTCTTTCTCAGTCATACCCGGTTTAACGACAGTGAGAATATATTCATATGCCTCATCCACAATTTGTGCCGCTTTTTGAATCGCTTTAATTTCGTCTTCATCTTTCGTTTGACGAATTGTTTCAATGGCTTGACCAATCGAAATGAGATCGTGACGGCCTTGGTTTAATTTTAAAAATGAATCATAAGCAACGAGATGGCCTTCAAAACCGATATTTTGTAAATTTAATGTTTTAAATTGTTCGGTTAATGTGGAGAACAAATCTCCTTTTTGTAAAATGACCTCAAACTCAGTGGCTTGTTGTTGTGCTTGATCGGTATAGCGGAAGTCTGTGATAAGTTGTGCTTTGTCCTGTGTAATGATGAGAGCGCCACTTGTACCTGTAAACCCTGATAAATAGCGACGATTAAAGTCAGATAATACAACTAAACCATCGAGATGTTTGTCTTGTAATAAAGTTCTTATCTTTTGAAGTCTATTTTTCATACAAAAATTCCTCCTTATATTTGTACTTAATTACATGATACCTTAAAATGTAGTCATATGTAGTGAAAAACAATTGAGTGTTTAGGAGTTTATTATGAAAAAGAGAATTTGTGCGAGTATCAGTGTTGCATTTTTATTGTCGGCCTGTGGAAGTCAAAACCTGTTACCTTTAGAAAAGAAAAGTACGGATTTAAGCGACAAAAACCATGAAATTAAATTAGAAAATCAGCAACTTAAAAATGAAAATGCGAAAAAACAAAAACAAGTGGACGCTTTGAAAAAAGACTCAGAAAATACAAAACAAGCGAAGTCTAATCAGAAAAAAGCAGATTATCTTGAATTTTCATCCCAATATTATGCCTCTGTAACGGATGTGATTAATGCATACCAACAAATTGATTCGAAAGTGTTAGAAAACAAAAAAGAGGAAAAAGTGTTGGACCAATTAGATCAAATTATTGAGGATCATGAAAGTGCGATAGAAAGTTACCAAGATGACACGGAAGATGAAACGATTGTTAAAAAAGATAAATCAATCAAAGCACAGGACAAAGAAATTAAAAAACTACAAAAAGAAATCAACAGTGCATTAACAAAGATTCAAAAAGGTTATAAAGCGAAAGATAAAACAGAAATTCAAAAAGGACGTCAGAGCTTATCGAACATCAATGTGAAAACTACAAATGCAGAACAAGATAAAGAGGAGTAATTGACATGACAACTTTCCAAAAAATTATATTCGGTGTAATCATTTTCGTCGCATTCATCGGATTAATTTTTAATTTAGATGTAGTACTTTTTAGTATTTTTAGATCAATCATTACAGTAGCGATTATTGTCGGCATCATCTATTTAGTCTATTTCTTTTTCTTTTTAACGCCAGATCAACGAGATTACAAAAAGCGCGTTTGGAAAAACAAATTCAAAGGACGTCGATAAGTGCGTGTATGAGGTCATGCTTTCATCGCTTAGTGAGGAAATTGAAGTTAATATTTAAAGGCTGGGGCGCATTTCAGTGTGCGTTTCCCAGCCTTTTAAATTATCATTGATTAAATGTGGTGCTTATTTGCGATATAAAAATGCTTCTGAACGATATTTTTCTTCTAACGCTTTCACTTCTTCTAGTTGCGCTGCTGTTAATTCTAGCGGTTTAAATTCAATATCGAGTGCTTTTTTGAAACCTTCTTTAAATGCCACTTCCATTTGTGCTAAAGTGACTGTTTCATCTGATAAATCATTAATGGCCACCGCTTTTTCGACAAAGGCTTCTTTCATTTTTGCTTTCAATCTTTCATTTTTGAAAATAAACATGTCGAACAAGTCATCAATATCCACATCTTGAAGAATCGAACCATGTTGTAGAATGACGCCCTTTTGTCTCGTTTGAGCACTGCCGGCGATTTTTTTACCTTCGACAACGAGTTCATACCAACCTGGTGCATCAAAACAAACAGAACTTCTCGGTTGTTTGAGCTTCTCTCGCTCTTCTTTTGAACGGGGTACTGCGAAATGCGCATCAAAGCCTAATGATTTAAAGCCTTCTAGTAAACCACCTGAAATCACACGATATGCTTCAGTGACGGTTTGAGGCATATCTGGGTGCGCTTCAGGTACGATTACACTATAAGTTAATTCTTTATCATGTAAAACACCACGGCCCCCAGTTTGGCGTCTCACTAGACCGTAGCCCTTTTCTTTAACCTTTGCGATATCAATTTCTTTGGAGAGTCGTTGGAAATAGCCAATTGATAACGTCGGTGGATTCCAAGTATAAAATCGAACAACGGGGTCAATCTCTCCTCTTGATACAAAATTTAATAAAGCCTCATCCAATGCCATATTGTAGTATGGATCATGGCTTCCTGTATTAATAAAATGCCAAGTTTCTGTCATTTGCTATAAAGCCTCCCTATGAAATCTCATCGGGCATATGTTATGTTTCAAAAAATATATAATTGCCAACATATGTCACACATAAAAATTTTGATAAATTAGTCTATCAGTCTTATAATAATAATATCGGTATTTTAGGGAGGATGCAAGATGAGTAACATGACATTAATCGTTTTAATTGTGTTAGCATTGGTCATCATTTGGATGGTAACGAACTTTATCATCAATAAACGATCAGTAACAGAATTAAACCAAGAAGAATTTCAAGAAGGTATTAGAAAAGCACAAGTGATCGATCTTAGAGAAAAGGCAGACTATGATTATGGTCATATTATTGGTGCACGAAATATCCCTATGACAATGTTTCGTCAACGATACCAAGGATTAAGAAAAGATCAACCCATCTATCTTGTTGATGCAAATGGTATCGCGAGTTATCGAGCTGCACGTACACTTAAGAAAAAAGGGTATACGAACTTGTATATGTTAAAAGGCGGCTATAAAAAGTGGACGGGTAAGATTAAGTCTAAAAAATAGTGAAAAGAGCTAGTGGATCCAGTAGAAATGTGGATGATCTAGCTCTTTTTTATGCGTGACCTAAATATATGAAAGTATCAAAAGACAACAGCTGCTCATACTTCTCTTTTAAAAATATAGTGACCTTTTGTCGTTTTTTAGCTATCAGAACAAATGTTCGCAGTCGCTATTTTTAGCATTTTACACTAATCACACAAAAAATATTACGCTTAAATAAAAACAGGAGGATTGGCATCAAAAATTTTTATGTGCCATCCTCCTGTTTATGATTGAATGTTGTAAAATCTATTACTTTTCTTCTTTTAAGTTCTCAAATTTTAAAATTGGCTTACGTGCTGCTGTTGTTTCATCTAAACGATCGATAATTGTCGTATGTGGAGCTTCTAACACTTTGTCTGGATCTTCCTCAGCTTCTTTCGCAATTTGGATTAAGGCATCACAGAAATAGTCTAACGTTTCTTTAGATTCTGTTTCTGTCGGTTCAATCATCATGCCTTCATCAACAATGAGTGGGAAGTAAACTGTAGGCGGATGAACGCCAAAGTCTAATAAACGTTTCGCCATATCTAACGTACGTACACCCAATTTTTTCTGCTTCGTACCACTTAATACAAATTCGTGTTTACAATATTGATCAAATGGAATAACGAACGTATCTTTTAAGCGCGCTTTCATGTAGTTTGCATTTAATACAGCCGCTTCAGACACTTCTTTTAATCCTTGATAACCCATTGTACGAATATACGTATAAGCACGTAAATAAATACCGAAATTACCGTAGAATGGTTTCACACGTCCAATTGAATATGGAATGTCATTATCATACTCAAAACGGTCTCCATTTTTCACTACGAGTGGTTTTGGTAAGTAATCACGCAACTCTTTTTTTACGCCGATTGGACCTGAACCTGGACCACCACCGCCATGCGGACCAGTAAATGTTTTGTGTAAGTTAAGGTGAACTGCATCAAATCCCATGTCTCCTGGACGAACTTTATCCATAATCGCATTGAGGTTAGCCCCATCGTAGTACAGTAAGCCACCCGCTTCATGCACGATATCACGGATTTCCATAATGTTTGTTTCAAAAATACCTAATGTGTTCGGGTTAGTTAACATGATTGCAGCTGTTTTATCACTCACGACTTCTTTAAGGTGATCAATATCCACTTCACCTTTTTCATTCGATTTCACTGTGACTGATTTGAAGCCAGCAAACGCAGCAGATGCCGGATTCGTACCGTGGGCTGAGTCAGGTACAATGACTTCATCTCTTTCCGTATCACCATTTTGTAAGTGATATGCCTTGAAAATCATCAGTGCTGTCCATTCACCATGTGCCCCTGCTGCAGGTTGGAGTGAAATCTCATCCATTCCAGTAATCTCTTTTAATTCTTCTTGCAAGCTGTAAATAATCTCTAACGCACCTTGAATTTGATCTTCATCTTGTAATGGGTGTGCTTCAGTAAATCCTGGAATGCGAGCAACTTTTTCATTGATTTTAGGATTATATTTCATCGTACATGAACCTAATGGATAGAATCCTGAGTCAACACCAAAGTTTTTATTCGAAAGCTCAGTGTAATGACGAATTAAATCAAGTTCTGATACTTCAGGAAATTCAGCTTTATTTTTACGAATGAATTTTGAATCGAGGAGTTGATTCGCAACATCATTATCAATTTCTCTTTGCGGTAAAGAATAAGCAAAGCGACCTTTTCTTGAACGTTCAAAAATTAATGGACTAGATTTACTTACCATTGATTTCACCAGCTTTCTGCACAAATGTATCGATTTCTTCTTTTGTTCTCAATTCCGTTACAGCAACGAGCATGTGGTTTTCAAACGTCTCATCTACTACGCTTAAGTCGAAACCACCAATGATACCTTCATCTAATAGCGCACGGTTCACTTCAGCAATCGGGTGATCAAAGCGAACGACAAATTCGTTATAAGATACGCCCTCTAAAACAGTGAAGCCATTATTTTTAAATTCCGTTTTTGCATAGTTGGCATTTTCCATATTTTGAATGGCGATTTCTTGAAGTCCTTGTTTACCTAACGCCGACATTGCAATTGAAGATGCTAATGCATTCAGTGCTTGGTTTGAACAAATATTAGATGTCGCAGTTTCACGACGGATATGTTGTTCACGAGCTTGTAACGTTAATACAAAACCACGATTACCATCATCATCTGTCGTTTGACCTACAAGACGGCCAGGAATTTTACGCATCAATTTTTTCGTAGTTGCAAAATATCCGCAGTGCGGACCACCGAATTGTGTAGGGATACCGAATACTTGTGTATCACCTACAACGATATCTGCACCGAATTCTCCTGGAGGTGTTAATAAACCTAATGATAAAGGGTTTGCATAAACGATAAAGAGTGCTTTTTTATCGGCAATCATTGCTTGAATTGCTTCTAAATCTTCAATGGAGCCATAGAAGTTTGGATACTGTACCGCAACTGCTGCCGTCTCATCATCAATAGCCGCTTCCAACTTTTTCAAGTCTGTTACAGTACCATCTAAATCTACTGTAACGACTTCATATTGTTCGCGAATTTTTGAATACGTATCTAACACTTGTAAGGCTTGATAATGTAAACCTTTAGATACGACAATTTTATTTTTCTTCGTGTTACCCCATGCTAATAAACACGCTTCAGCAAAACTTGTCATACCGTCATACATAGATGAATTCGCAACGTCCATTGCAGTTAACTCACAAATCATAGTTTGGAATTCAAAAATTGCTTGTAATTCCCCTTGTGAAATTTCAGGTTGATATGGTGTATACGCCGTGTAGAATTCAGATCTTGAAATCATCGCATCTACAACAGCTGGTGCGTAATGATCATAAACGCCTGCACCTAAAAAAGATGTATGTGTTTCTTTCGTAATATTTTTATTGGCAATACGTGTTAATCGCTTCAATAATTGTGTTTCTGGCTCTGCATCTGCAATGTTTAAATCTCTGTTTAATAACACATCTTCAGGAACATCACTGTATAGTTCTTGAATAGATTTAACACCAATCGTCTCTAACATTTCTTGCTCGTCTTTTTCAGTTAATGGAATATAACGATGACTCACTGTATTCACTCCCTATTTTTCGATTTGATTCTTTTTAACAATTTTCGCTTTCACTTGACGTTTTCTCACTTGTACAACGACTTCTTTACCCATTTCAAAAGCATCGCGTGCAATGATGCCCATACCGATTGCGTGACCTGTAGATGGTGATTGTGTACCTGAAGTCACTTCGCCAATTTCGTTGCCATCTAAATCATAAATCGTGTATCCCGTTCTAGGAATGCCTTTATCAATCATATGAAGGCCTACTGTACGTCTTGGTGCACCCTTTTCTTTTTGAGATAGAAGTACAGATTTGCCAATAAAATCTTCCTCTATTAATGGTTTAGCTGCAAAAGCGATACCGCCCTCATAAGGTGTGATAGATTCAGATAAGTCTTGACCATGAAGTGGTAATCCCGCTTCTAAACGTAACGTATCTCGCGCGCCTAAACCACATGGTGTCACTTCTTTTGATAAGAGTGCGTCCCAAATTGCAGTCACATCTTCACTGTCACAATAAATTTCAAAGCCATCTTCACCTGTATATCCAGATTGTGAGAGGATTACATTTTTACCGAAGATTTCGACATTTTGTTTGAATTCGAACATACCCATTTCACTGACATCTTCAGAAACATTGTCTTGAATGATTTGTCTTGCATTTGGACCTTGTAATGCCAGCTGACCATATTGATCGGATACATTTGTCACTGTAGCGTCAAAGCGTGCGCTATGTTGTACAATCCAGTCATAATCTTTATCGACATTGGCAGCATTAACGACTAATAAATAAGCCGTTTCTCCAAGTTGATAAATGACTAAATCATCAATGACACCACCTTCTTCATTACATAAAGCTGTGTATTGTGCTTTTGATAATGTCAGTTGGTTCGTATCGTTAGAAAGTACATATTGAACAAGTTGTGCGGCTTCTGGACCTTCAATGCGAATTTCCCCCATATGGCTCACATCGAATAAGCCAACGTTAGTACGTACTGCGTTGTGTTCTTCTTTAATACTTGAGAATTGAACTGGCATCGCCCAACCACCAAATTCAACAATTTTAGCCTCTGCATCAACGTAATGTTGGTAAAGTGGCGTTTTCTTTAGTTCTTCTGACATGTAGTCCCCTCCTAATGTGTAATAAAAAACAGAGGAGTACCTTCATACTCCCCTGTTGAGATGCCTTCAGGAATGCGTCACAATATTATCCTTTTACCTGAGAGATTCGTAATCCATAATTACTTGCTCCTTCGGTGATGAGTCGTACCCATACTCTCTAATATTGATCATTCGCAGACAATTTAATTTTTATTTCATTAAGCGTTTCTGATAACGGTGTTGCAGATGAAATCTTAATGAATGCGATTTCATTATATCTTGAAATACGCGTCGAATACAAGTGTTTTAAAGATTCGAAACTTTTTTTATTTGCATTAGGTCGATTCGTATCGTCTTTAACTCTTTCATAGAGGGCTTCAATCGGTGCATCAACCCATACGGCTTTCACTTCTGCCTCTTTAAGAAATTGATACGTTGCGTCATGTGTGAGAATGCCGCCGCCTGTCGCAATGATATCATAAGATTGTATTGCTTTTTTTAAACATTCAAATTCATGCTTTCTAAAACCTTGTTCGCCTTCTTCTTCAAAAATTTGTGGAATTGATTTTTGCGTTTCAGTTTCGATATAAGTATCTAAATCAATGAATGAACATTGATCAGTCTCTGCTAATGATTCTGCAATGGTTGTTTTACCTGCACCCATAAATCCGATGAATAGAAGCGGTGTATCCATTTTTGATTTCATATATTACTCACCTTTATCGATAATTCGCGCTATTTGATATTCATAGTCATCTGACAGCGCATCTATAGTTTGTAATTTTAGACTATAAATCAGTAAATAAAAAGAGATAAAAGTAAAATATGCAGATAAAATGATAAACAATAGTGGCAAGGTAAAGCCGTGTTTACAATAGAATCTCTTTTTCATGTGTTGTAGTCCCTTCTTGGTAAGTTATTTTCATTAGTATTAAATCATGTGTTAGTTGTTCAAAGTAAACGTCTACAACACGGTTACACATCGTAATATTTCCGCGATGACCGACAGTTTTTATTATTTTTTTGTTGCGCAATTTGTAATTAATCTCTGTATTCGAATCTCTTATTTCTAGTTCTTTCTTTCTAACAATCTTTGCTTTGACATCTTTAGCATGAAGTGTATTTGAGATATCCTTAATCATCAGTTCTATATCGTATGTTCGATCTTCAAATACTGTTGTTTTTAATTGACTTAAACTGAAAATAAGTAAGGGTATGAGTAATACAATCGTCATTTGAATTAATAGAGCAACGAGGCTTTCAATGAGTGTGAAGCCCTGCTTTTCGATAGCAATATTTTTGTTTAGTTTGATGATTTTGTATACACAATTGATGTGCTGTCGGAATAATTTCATAATGAGACACCGTCAACTTCTTTTCTGGGATTTGATGTTGAATGACTTCAAACAATGTACGTTTTAATGTTAAATCTTCCACCGCTTCATGATATGTTTTGACCATTTGCTGGGTCATAGGAATAAGTTGAAAGATCATGATACTGAGGAGAAACATCGCAAAGAGACTTTCTATAAAAACAAAGCCTGATGTTGCTTTTAACTTGTTGACTATTGATAAGATATACGGTACCTCCCTTGCTCAATGTGGAAAATAAGAGAAAAGGCACGCTGTTGATGTTCAAAACGTAATGTGCCGAATTGATTCGCTTTTCCGTCTTTATCAAAAATGAGCGCGCGAATGTTTGAATTCATTTTTAATTGAAGCGGTGCAAGTGGAATCGTTGTCACTCGATGGGGATGAATGGTTTCGACTTTAATATCGTTGCGGTTGGGACGAAAAAGTAGCATGACAGGCGCGTGACTTTTAATGGCATACGCTTGATAATAGTCGATTTCACTTGTCAGCTTTTTAATTTCATATTCTGTCGTGTTTTGGAGCAAATTGAATTGAGGGTGCGACATAGTTATCGAAATAAAGACAGAGATTATGGTGAGTACGAGTAGCATCTCAATGAGTGTAAAGCCATCATGACGCAACTGCTTCGCCATCTCTGATTGTGATATCTTCACCTGATTTGCATGTTTTTTGACTCTCTTTAATGTAGCCTTCACGAACTAAATCATCAATCGTATTCGGTTTGTGGTTAAACTTTAAAGCATAGGCTTCTATTTGACTATCGACCATTTTTAATTGTGCTGCACAGCCCGTTTTTTGGATATGATCTGACTGTTTAGCAATATTCGGGATAATGAGTATCAATAGCACACTAATAATTAACAGCACAAGTAACATTTCAATTAAAGTAAATCCTTTCTTTTGGTTGAATTTTGATTTAAGTTGTTGAATCATTATCAATCACTCCTATTCTTTAATCGCTTGCATCATTTCAAAAACAGGTAACATCATAATTAAATAGACAGATAGCACTAAAATACCAATAAATGCGAACATAATCGGTTGGATCCATTTAATATGCTGGTGAATGAATGCTTCTATACGGTCCAACAAGAATGTGCTATAGACCTCTAACTCAATATCCAACTTATCTCGTTTTTCACCTTGTTTGATATAGCTTATAAATTGAGGTTCAAAACAGTCTAATTGAAGCAATATGAGAGAAAAAGATTCGCCTCGCTGAAGGTGTTCTTTCAATGTATGGCCGACATATTGTAAAAACAAATTTGCCTTTTGGTTCAAATAAATCTTCACAATATCATTTAATGTAATACCGTTTCTAAAAAATAATACAAATTGGTTCGTCATGTGGTAAGTTGTAAAAAGTTTATAATATCTTTTGAAAATAGGCAGATGGGTTAAAAAATGAACTTGGCGTTCGATTGGGAGATGTTTCAAACGTAATATGACCATATAATAAGTTGCTACAATCACGAGCAAAATGATTAAGAAGATGGCTGGAAAGTTTTGAATGAACATCTTAACCATATATTGCAATGTGGATTGATTCAATTGCATCGTTTCATACATTTGGTCAAATTGTTGCATGACCGTTTGGTTCAAAGTTACGATTAGCGCGAGAAAGATTAAAATGAGTACGATCGGATATTGGATAGTTTTAATCAGCTGTTTTTTTAGTTTGCGGTTTTTAGTATAAAACTGATGACACAATTTTAACGTTTCAGGTAGCGAGCCGTACCGTTCAGCAAAATAAAGCTGCATCAAAATGGTTTCAGGATAACCAAACATCTGGAAAATGTCGTAACAGTTTGCACCCCCTTTTAATTTTTCAACGAGTTGATTTTCAAATGTAGGATGTCGTATATTGAGTTGTTCATAAATAAACAGCATCGCTTCAGCAAAAGTAAAACCATGTAATAATAATTGGTAGAGGCGCTTCATAATGAGTAAGTGTTGCACATGAAGTTGTCTTAACGTGCGTTTAAATCGTATACTTTCGTAAAATTTTTTCATCTATAACCCCCTCTTTATTCAAAAGTTGAAGCTTATCAGAAAGGCTTGTGAAAGCAGTAGGTAGTTGAAAGTTATTATTCAAAAAGTAGTGAATTTCTTGTTGATCCATCGTTTCATAGACGAGTTGTCGCTGGTCATTTTTTGTTGTAATGAGTCTTTGATTGATGATGAGATTGATGGATTGAGATAGATCTTGGTGAGAGAGTCCCATTTCAATCAGTCTCAGGAGCACCCCTTGACAATCGTTGGCGTGTATCGTCGACAAGACTAAATGTCCGCTTAAACTCGCTTGTATCACGTCCCTTGCAATATGGCTGTCACGAATTTCACCAATTAAGATAACATCTGGATCACAACGAAGGATTGCTTTTAACGATGACCCATACGTAATATCAGCTTTTTCGTTAACGGAAATTTGTGTAATACCGTTGACAAGCTGCTCCACGGGGTCTTCTATCGTGATGATATTCAAGTTTAACTTTTGTTTAGCGTAGACGACCATTTGATACATTAACGTGCTTTTTCCTGCACCTGTAGGCCCGCTAAACAGAATTAAACCTTGCTTTTTCTCCATATTAGATTTGATGTCTAAAACGCTGTGGGCTTTCGCATTTTGAAAATATTGGGGTGTAATACGAATAACACAACTTTCAGTACCTAAGTTTAAAGGCAACGTGGACACTCTTAAATAATATAACTCTTTATGTTCATAAATATAGCGCCCACTTTGTGCTTTGTGGCGTGTCGAAATATCTAATCCAGCTTGGTATTTCAACAAAGTTAACAATTTTTGATACGTTTCTAGATTTAATGTGTCATATAATACAAGTTGATCTTTCACTCTGAGTTTCACTTCGACTTGTGATTGTGAAGGGATGAAATGAATGTCCGATGCCTCATTTTGAAGTGCAAATTGTATGACATGATCTAATAGTAGTTGCATAAAAATCACCTCTTGCATCTATACACGCAGGAGGTGAGCAAATTACTTGTTACGCTACTAAAAAACATTGAATTTTTGTCATGTACACGTACGTCTATGAGATATAAAAAGAGCAGAAGAAATGTTTTCATTGACATTTTCTCCTGCTCTTTGATTTAACCTTGACCGTCTAAAAACGGATTCATATATTCATCTTCAACTGTTGTAGAAGGCCCGTGACCTGGATATAACGGTAACTGTTCGTCTAAACTAAACAATTTATCTTTAATAGAGTCAACTAATGTTTCATAGTCTCCTTGATATAAATCTGTTCGTCCAATCCCATTATTAAATAACGTGTCGCCCACTACAGCAAATTCATCAAACACATAAGTCAAACTGCCTGGAGAATGTCCTGGTGTATGTAATGTTTGAATGTTAAACTGGCCAATTTGATGTGTACCTTCATCAAGTGCGTGTGGTTCTGCTTGACTCGTAATTATAGGAAGGCCATAATCTGTAAATTTTGCCGAACCATTTTTTTGTGGATCTGTTAAAAATGAAAATTCTTCCGCATGCATATAAACAGGTACGTCATATCGTTTCAGCACATCATCTAATGCAGCGATATGATCAAAATGGGCATGTGTTAACAAAATAGCAATCAGTTGCTTTCCAGACTGTTTAATTTTGTCATCAATTTTATCAATTTCACCAGCTGGATCAAACAAAATCATCTCTGTATCATTTTCCACAAAGTAAGTGTTTGTGCTAACAAAGCCTAAAGTAAGATTAGAAATATTCATGTGACACCCTCATTATTTCAAATGTTTTTTGACAGAATCTAATTTATCGTTCATTTTACGTTGTTTATCACGACGGTCGTCTATACGAATGTTTGTGCAGACACGATCGAGCCCTTTATTGAACGGTAACTCATGAATGGCTTGAATGACTTCAAATAAATCGGCTAAGTCACCTTCAATTAATGTATTCATTGGTGTGAGTTGATAGTCGATTTTACCTTCTTGCTTATATTCCTCTAATTTCGTTTGAATTTCTGCAATGTATTGGCTGACACTCGGTCCTTCTGTGCCAACGGGAATGACTACTACATCAACAATCGCCATTTAAATACGCTCCTTTTCAATGATATATGTTTTAATGAGCCCTGCAGCACCCACAATACCTGCATCGTTACCTAACTCAGCACGTACGATTTCAGTGCCTTGTTGTGATGGTGTGAATGCAAGGTGGTAATATTCTGTTTTAATATTCTCAATTAAAATATCGCCTGCATCGGACATACCGCCACCTAAAATAATGTATTTAGGGTTAGTTGTGACACTGATAATACTTGCAAGATATGCGACGTATTGTGCGACACGCTCTGTGATGAAAATACAGAATTGATCCCCTGCTTTTGCCGCATCGAATACTGCTTTAGCTGTGACTTTATGTTCTTTTATGAGCGGTAAAATTGAAGACTTGAAAGTGAGCTTCGGATAGTAGAAATGAACTAAATTCATGACACCTGTCGCAGAAGCCACTGTTTCAATACACCCTGATTTACCACAATTACATTTGAAACGTTGATCGTGGTCGACACGAAAATGTCCAAGTTCAGCACCTGAGCCGTTATGACCATGAACAATTTCACCATTAGCGATAATACCGCCGCCTAAACCAGTCCCTAGCGTAATTGCAACGACGTCATCCGCATCTTTACCAGCACCATTATGCTTTTCACCGAGTGCAGCCACATTTGCATCGTTATCGACATATACCGGGAATGACACAAATTGTTGCATGATTTTAGAAACGTTAACAGGTTGCGGCCAATTTAAGTTAACGGCACCATTGACAACGCCAGATTCAAATTTAACAGGGCCTGGGACACCAATTCCCATACCGATCACTTCATTCATATCATAGTGGTTGTGTTCCATCTCATGCACAAACGCATCATAAATTTGTTTAAGTAATACTTCACCTGTTGGATCTGAGATATCCGTCTCAATAGACCATTTAGATAATTGTGTTAATGATTTATCAAAAATACCTAATTTACATGTCGTGCCACCAATATCTGCAGCTAAAATTAAATGTTTGTTCATTCTTTATTCATCCTTCTTTGATTAATTAATAATTTAGATTGGACAAATTCGTCTCTAGTGATTAATTCATGGCGATATAATGTTTGAATTTCTTGTTCTATCATTTCTAGCATATCAGCTTTGTTATCGAAATAAATAATAAAGCCAAATTTTTTTAATAGTTGGAGTACATCATAAAACGTATTCAATTGTGTTTGCATATTAATCATCCAGTTCTTTTTTCAAATTCTGATAATCTTGATTGTTTGGGCTTGCTTTAATGGCTTTCTGGATATAAGACTTGGCTTGTTTATCATCTCCTAATGAGCGATTCGCAATGGCCATATGATAATTTAACGTTGGAGAGTTAGGAAAATATTTCAGACCGCGCTCCCATTCAGCCATTGCTTCAGCTTTAGAATCCTGTGTAGCAATAATAATACCTGATAAGTAATAAGTCACATCATCTGCATATCCATTTTGATACGTTTGTTTAATCATATCTTTCGCTTCGGTATATTGCCCATCATACATTTCACGCTGAATAATTTGATTATAAATATTCGTATCGGATGTCATAAAGATTTTAATGCAAATCAGTATCAGTATCACGATTGAAATACCGAGTAAAATATAAAAATAAAGACGTTTTTGATTGAAAAAATAACCTAAATAAACGACGAGTACACCGCCAAGCAGCCCGCCTAAATGTGCAACGACATTCACATTTTGAATCAGAAGTGTCAAGCTCGCCATGACCACAACAGCAATGACCATTTGCAAAATTACTTTTTGATCAAAGCGACGACTGATAATCATGAGTGCAACTAAAGCACCCATTAAACCGAAAATCGCGCCACTCGCACCTAATGAAAAACTCGTTGTTATTAAAGCAAGTGAAATCAGGTTGCCGATAATACCTGATAAAAGATACGTCCCTAACATTTTCAAAGGACCGATAAATGCTTCAACGAGTTTGCCGAAGATAAAGAGAGACAACATGTTTAATAATAAATGTTGAAATTCAATATGTAAAAACATTGATGTAATAAGTCGGTACCATTCCCCATGGACCACATTAAAATGCGCTAATGCACCTAAATTTATAATTTCATAATCGGTATGATGTGGTGTAAACCAAGTAACAATCATCCAAATGAGCACATTGATTGCAATGACTGCATATGTAATCGGCGTAAAACGATACATTGCTTTTTCAACGATATTTTGATTAAGGACACGTTTTTGGTACTCTTTTAATGATTTTGAATCTTTTTGACCTAATTTTCGTTTGACGATGGGATGCGTTGTGATATTGCGAAGTGCTTTGACATTATGAATACTATGAAATTGCACTTGAAGCGGTTCGTGTACGTTAAAGTTCACCGTGTTAAAAGATTTATCCGTCAACACATATACATCATAGCGTTTAATAGCATAGCCTAAAAACTCGGCAATCTGTTTTTGATGTTCTACAATACGATCTTTATCGAAATCGAGTTCTTGCGTAGTGAATGTCCCTTGCTTAAAAATAACAACATGTTGCCGCTTTTGATGCGCAAGCCAGACTTCATTTTTATCTTTTTCGTAATGAACACATTCATAGTTTAAGTAACGCATCCATAGAAAACTTGTTTGCCATAAATGTTTTTCTTCAAACATATGTTACCTCCAGTCTTTTTATGTCTTTGCAATAATAAGTTCTGACACAGGATAGTCATGAGGTTCAATGTCCACTATTTCATTGAGTTGTATATCATAAATGAGACTTAAATTGGTAGGCTCATATTGTGATAGATAGCGATCAAAATAACCACCACCATAACCAATACGATAACCGTCTTGATTGAATACAACCCCAGGCACGATGACTAAATCTAAGTCGTTTTGTACCGGACTATCAACTTGAATATAGCGAATCCCCTTATCGTCTGTTGCTAACTGATCAAAGGTTGTGAACTGTTGGAACACCATTGCTTTCTTTTCATAATCTGTTGTAGGCACATAAACGGTTTTGCCTTCGTTGATCGCGTGTCGAATAATGGGATCAGTCGCAACTTCATGTGACATTGACAATACTAGGCCGAGTTGCTTTGCCTGTTGATATTTAGGGTGTTGAATGAGTTGTTCGAATAACCAACGATCTGCTGCTTCTTTTTGTTCGGTTTGAAGCATTTTCATTTTTTGTAATGTCGCTTGACGTAATGCCTTTTTAGTCATTTCATTTTCACTCCCTCACATCTCAACCTATTATATCGTGCATTCGGCGTTGTGTCATGGAAAGATCGTCTCGAATTGACGCACAGTTTTTTGAAAAATAATTATAAAAAATGGCTAGAACACAATGTCCTAGCCCAAGATTGAAACAATTATTTTGTTTCGCGGTGTAATGTTTGTTTGTTTTCACGTGCACAGAATTTTTTCATTTCAATACGTTCAGGATTAGTACGTTTGTTTTTAGTAGTGATGTAGTTACGATCTCCACAATCTGTACATGCCAAAGTAACGTTTACGCGCATATTAACCCTCCTCATCTATCATTAAAATACGACCTTATTATCATACCATTTTAAATGAAAATTGGGAAGCGTTAATTCGTATAAGATTCATAACGATCACCGGTAATAAAATAATACAAATGTTCGGCGATATTGACGACGTGATCGCCAATGCGTTCTAAATATCGTGCAACTAGATGCGCCTGACCCGCGACAAACGGATCATTATCGATTAAGTAACTCGTATTAATAATTTGCTTATATAAATCATCAATGTCAATATCACGTTCTATAATTTCTTTCACAAGTTCTAAATCATCGTTTTTAGTCGCATCATATAAATCTTGCAGCATCAACAATGCCAACGTGCCCATTGTTTCAAGCCGTGTCATAATATAGTGATCGGTAATCTGTGCACGTGTTCGAATTTTAGCGATATTTGCGGCATTATCCCCGATACGTTCAAATTCGGATGCGATTTTAAGTGTTGCAATCATCATTCTTAAATCTTTCGCAATTGGTTGTTGGCGTGTAATCAGCATTACGACTTTTTCGTTAATATCATATTCCATTTGATTGATTGCTCTATCACTTTTCACAATTTGTCGTGCATGTGTAATCTTTTCATCTGATAAGACTTTCACGGATTTTTGAATCATACTGTACGTGTGCAACCCTAAAGCACGTAAATCTTTTAATAAATCTTTGAGTTGGTCTTCATAACGCTTTCGAATGACTGTCATATTAACCAAAACGCCCTGAAATATAATCTTCTGTTTGTTTATCAGAAGGGTTCGAGAAAATCTTATCCGTGTCATCATATTCATTTACGTAACCATTTAAGAAAAAGGCTGTTTTGTCAGATACACGTGCTGCTTGTTGCATATTGTGTGTGACAATAATGATGGAATAATTTTTCTTTAAATCTTGAATCAGTTCTTCCACTTTTAACGTCGAAATAGGGTCAAGCGCTGATGTCGGTTCGTCCATTAAAATCACATCCGGCTCAATTGCTAAACAACGCGCAATACATACACGCTGCTGTTGTCCACCAGAAAGGCTATATGCATTTTGATTCAGACGGTCTTTTAATTCATCCCAAATCGCCGCCCCTTTAAGTGATTTTTCCACAATTTCATCTAATATTTTCTTATCTTTAATGCCGTGAATGCGTGGCCCGTACGTAATATTGTCATAAATGGATTTTGGAAATGGATTCGGCTGTTGGAAAACCATCCCAACTTGTGTCCGTAACTTTTCAACCGGATAACGTTTATCGAAAATATTTTGATCTCGATAGAAAATTTTGCCTGACGTTTTTACAGAAGGCACAAGTTCTACCATGCGATTGAGTGCTTTTACATAGGTTGATTTACCAGAACCGGACGGCCCAATAATCGCAGTGACGTTCTTTTCGTAAATGTCTAAGTTAATATTTTTTAAAGAATGTTGTTCACCATACCATAAATCTAAGTTTTGCGTAGAATATACGATAGAATGATTTTGTTCTGTTTGAATTTGTTGCTTTTGATGAACGATTTCAGTTTCTCGTTCTAATGTTTGAATTTCAGTCATGAATAACCCTCATTTCCTTAATACTTGTTAGAATATTTGTTCCGAATAATGACTGCAATCGTATTTAAAATAAGTAGAATGGCGAGTAATACGATAATGGCCGCAGATGATAACGCTTGGAAGTCAATGCCAGGCTTACGTGCCCAATCATATATTTGTAAAGGCAATGTTTGAAATGAATCTAAAATACTGTTCGGTGTACGTAATAAAATCGTTGGAATACCAATCGCGACTAACGGTGCGGTTTCTCCAATGGCGCGTGAAATGGCTAAAATAACACCTGTAATAATGCCGGGAATTGCTGCGGGTAACACGACTTGTTGTATCGTTTGCCACTTATTCGCACCTAAGTCATAAGATGCTTCTTTTACTGATTGAGGTACAGAACGGATAGCTTCTTGGCTAGCGACGATAATCACAGGTAAAATAAGTAATGCGAGCGTTAATGCAGCAGCTATGACCGAATTCCCTAATTGTAGCAATGCGACAAAAATCGTTGCGCCCAATAAACCATAAACGATTGATGGAACCGATGCTAAGTTTGAAATATTAACACGAATAAATTTAGTAAATGCATTGTCTTTTGCATATTCTTCTAAATAAATGGCACTACCTACTCCTAAAACGAGGGCGATCGGAATTAAAGTCATCATGAGCCATAATGTTCCGATGAAGGCGCCTTTCACACCAGCAGAACTTGCTGATGATGAAGAAAAGTTTGTAAAAAAGTCAGTGCTCATCACTGGTAGCCCTTTTCTTAAAATGTCAATAATAAGAATGGCTAAAACGATCAGTCCCAATAATGTGCACATAAAGAAAATCGTTTTAAATACTTTGTTTTTAGTCAAACGGCCAGAGAGTTGCGCTTCGACATTTTTTTGATCAACTAAATTCATGATTAATACTCCTCCCTGAAACGTTTCGTCATCCATTGTGAAATAAAGTTCATCACTAATGTGAACATAAATAATGTGAATCCAACTGCGTAAATACTGTAATATAGGTCAGAACCATTCGTTGCATCCCCTTGTGACACTTGAACAATATAGGCTGTCATCGTTTGAATTGAATGTGAGAATGACAAATCAAATGATGGGCTTGAACCTGCTGCGAGTGACACAATCATCGTTTCACCAATAGCCCGTGAAATAGCTAATACAATTGAAGCCATTATCCCTGATGTTGCTGCAGGGATGACCACTTTGAACACCATTTCTAGTTTAGTTGAACCGAGACCCAGTGCACCTTCGCGAATTTTTTGAGGAACTGACGACATGGCATCTTCGCTCATACTTGCAATCATTGGAATGATCATGACGCCTACAACCAAACCTGGACTGATTGCATTAAAACTGCCAATACTTGGGAAAATCGTTCTCAGTATAGGCGTCACTAATGTGAGTGCAAAAAAGCCGTAAACAATTGTAGGAATACCGGCCAAAACTTCCAAAATCGGTTTAATGATTTTACGCGTTTTTTTAGATGCATATTCACTCAAATAAATTGCGGCACCTAAACCAACTGGTACTGCAAAAATTGTTGCGATTAACGTAATTTTTAAAGTACCTACAATTAATGCCCAAATGCCGTATCGAGGCGTGGCGCTAAAAGGATTCCAATCCGTTTCGAGAAAAAATTTAGATAACGGCACGCGTGTGAAAAAAGTGATTGTTTCGGTGAGCAACGTGATCACAATGCCAAGTGTTGTCAAAATGGATATCGCAGCGATAATGGCTAAAATGATCGGCATCATTTTAGCACTGAGAGATGCGCCTGCATGACTCTTCTTTTGAATGAGTGCTCTAATATTATTTTGTGATTTCATCTTACTGACTCCTTTTCTAAAAAGGGTTGAAGTATCATCTTTTGTGACAATACTCAACCCCGAACATGACTACTTACAATTCAGTTGTTTAATCAGTATGGTAAGCGCGTGAGATTTTTATTTCTCTTCACCCGTTATTTTTTCTAATTTTTCAAGTTGCGCATCATAATCTTTTTCAGGTAATGCTACATAATCGACACCTTTTGCTTCAGCGGCTTTACCTTTATTTTCTAATGTAAATTTCATAAATTCAGCAAACGCATCATTGCTTTTTAATTTTTCATTGTTTGCATAAATGAATAATGGTCGGCTTAATGGATATGAACCATCTTGAATTGTTTTTTGATCTGGTCCAACTGCTTTACCGTTATCGCCTTTTACTTCAACCGCTTTTAAGCTATCTTCATTTACTTTATAGAAGTTATATGCGAAGAAACCGATACCTTCTTTGTTATCTTGAACAGATTTTACAATGACATCCGTATTTTGATTTTTTTCAGCTTGAATATCCTCGTCACCCATGACTTCTTCAGTAAAGAAATCATATGTACCATGGGATTGGTCTGGCGAGAATGCTTTAATCGGTTTGTCAGGATAATCAGCATCAACATCTGACCACTTTTTAGCTTCTCCAGAATAAATCTTTTTCAAATCTTCTAAAGAAACCTCTTTAAGAAAGTCGTTATCTTTGTTGACTGCAATCGTTAAACCGTCTTGAGCCACTTTGAATTCTGTATAATCAATCCCTTTATCCTTCAATTGTTCTTTTTCTTCATCTTTAATGGGACGTGATGCATTTGAGAAGTCAGTTTTACCTGCAATGAATTGTTTAAAACCGTCACCTGTTCCTGAAGTCACGTTTTCTACCGTTGCTTTATCGTGACTTGAAGAAAAGTCTTCGTTCAGTTTTTCAATGATTGGGGCTACTGTTGATGAACCGTTTCCTTTAACTGTTCCTTCAACGTTAGAACTTTTCGTATCACCTTGATCACTACTTTGTTGAGATGCACCACCACATGCACCTAAAACTAATGAAGCACCAATCAGCGTACCGCCCAGTGTTTGCCATCTTTTCATTGAAACATCCTCCTAGAATTAACTTTCGATTTGCTTACAATTTAAGGATACAAATGTTTTATTAATTAGGAATGAATGAAGTGTAAAGTTTGCATTAATTTATTGCTCGATATATTTTTATGTATTAAATTCAGTTTGGTGAAAGATGATTGTTTTGGAGAAAGCGTCATGTAGCAGTTGAAGTGTCTTCAAAGAGAGTAAAAAAACAGGGCTAGAATGTTTGGAGATTCCAGCCCTGTCTATTGCTTTTCAGTTATGAATGTGTAACTTATTTATCAAAATAATAGTTGATGACATCGCGTCCTAAATCCCCACCGTTGAGCCAAGGTTCTGGCACAGGTTGGTTCGAGTAAATGATAGAGAACGCTAATTGTGGATCATCTGCTGGCGCATATCCGATATATGTTGAGTTAACACGTGGTTCGCCATCTTGGAATACTTCGGCTGTTCCGGTTTTACCAGCTGCGCGCACTTTTGTTTTATTAAAGCTCACATAACCGGTACCTTGTGGCTTATTAAATGCCATGTCGAAACCTTCTTGCACTTCCTTAATTTCATCCGGTGTATTATTGACACGGTTAAGGACGCGGCCGTTAATTTTATGTTTAACTGGACCTAATGCGTCATCACTTGTCGCTTTATGAATTTCTTTACCGATATGCGGTTGAATACGGTAACCGTTATTGGCGATTGTCGATACATATTGCGATAGTTGTAATGGTGAGTAAGTATCATATTGACCAATTGCTAAATCAAGATAATTACCAGGATTGTCTTTTAAAGGTTCAATTTGACCACTTACTTCATTAGGTAAGTCGATCCCTGTTTTGACACCAAGGCCTACTTGGTTTAATCCTTTACGCAATTTTTGACCTGGTACTGTCACATCTGTTGGCAATGACATATGCGGTTGATATTCGAGTCCTGCTAATTTCAAGGCCGTTTTAAACATGTATACGTTAGAAGAATGCATGAGCGCTTCTTTATCATCAATCAGTTTTTGACCATTTTTATTGAAATACGAACGTTTGGTTAATCCGCCTTTAAATGTCAAAGGTTCGTCCACCATTTTATCGCCAACGTGAATGACATCATTTTGGTAACCTGCAAGTAATGTTGCCCCTTTGACTGAAGACCCCACTGCGTACTGAGACGTAAATGTCCCGATGTCATAGTCGGTTAAAGTGCCATCTTTTGCAATTTTTTTACCGACCATCGCTAAAATATCACCATTTTTAGGATCTTGAACGACCATCATTGCGGAATCCATATCTTGGGCGCCTTCAGATCGTAATTTTTTAATTTGTGATTCTAAATATGATTCAGTTTTTTGTTGGAGCTTAATATCAATCGTGAGCACTAAATCGTCCCCACGCGAACCTTCATTCACAACTTCTGAATCAATAATTGCACCAGATTTATCTGTTGTATAGCGCATCTCTTTCTTTTTACCCCGCAGCACATTTTCATATTGTAATTCAAGGTAACTTTTACCTACACGATCATTACGTGAATAGCCTTTTGAAAGATAATCGTCTGTCAGTTCTTTCGGTAAACCTTCTTCAGGTGTCGAAACACTTCCTAAAATGCCTCGAAGTGTATTGCCATACGGATATTTTCTATCCCAGTCCATTTCTGTATTAATGCCTGGTAAATCCGCTAACTTTTGAGAGACTGATGCGTACTCTTCATCAGTGACCTTATCTTTTTTAATCGTTCTCGGACTTAATGTGGACCCTTGCATCATTTCGCGATAAATTGCTAATATTTGCAAGTCCTTTTTAGAGAGACTGTCGAGTTGTTGATCAGAAATTTTTGTGAGCAACTGTTGGTCATAGTCTTCTTGAGAAATATCACCATTTTCATACAATTGTTGCTCTTTTTTCATTAAATCTTTCGCTTTATCAGGATGTTTTAGAATCCAAAAGTCCTTTTTATCTCGTTCGGTAATTTTTGAAGTATCCATTTTAATTAATTCTGAAAGCTTCTTCGCTGTGTTCAGTATTTCTTGTTGGTTTGTATTTTTACCGCGTGTATAGGTAATGGATTTTTTTGATGCATTGTCTACTATCACATTACCATTTCTATCAAGAATACGTCCCCTTGGCACAGATTCATTCACAGTCACATTCTCACTTTCACGAATCATTTGATTATATTGTGAGCCTTGAGCAATTTGTAAATAACCTAGTCTTAATACAATCGCCACAAACGCAAAAATGATGATCGCAAATATAAAGTTTATCCGTTGATTCATATGAAGACGCATCTTCTCGTCATTTGTTTTTTCTTTTAATCGTTTTAACAATACAACCGACCTCTATTCACATCGTTCTCTTTAAAATGATATATGAAATACATCGTTTTTGCTAATGTTTTGTGATGAATCAAACAAAAAAATTCATCCTATGTTTATATGAATCCAATGGCGTTTAATCGTGTGAATGATGAGGCCGTTTTTCTATTAACTATATGTTCAACACAACAGACATGACAAGTGAGTTTTAGATTTGTAAGCGTATAAATCAAAAAAAGAGACTAAGCAATATCACATTGCCTAGCCTCAATCATTCATTTTACATTTGAATTGTGAAAGCTGAATATTATTTTGCAGCTTTGTATAATTCGTCAACTTTTTCCCAGTTTACAACGTTCCAGAATGTGCTAATGTAGTCTGGACGTTTGTTTTGGAATTTAAGGTAGTACGCATGCTCCCATACGTCTAACGCTAAAATTGGTGTTAAACCATCAGTTAATGGACTATCTTGGTTTGCAGTTGTAACGATTTCTAATTTACCGTTGTTAACAACAAGCCAAGCCCAACCTGAACCGAAACGGCCAGCTGCTTTGTCTGCAAATTCGTTTTTGAATTCATCTAAAGAACCCCATTGTTCTTTAATTTTATCGACAACTTCACCTTTTTCTTCTGAGTTAGGTGTTAAGATTTGCCAGAAAATAGAGTGATTTAAGTGACCGCCACCATTATTACGAACTGCTGTACGTAAGTTTTCTGGTACGCTGTCTAAGTTTGCAATTAAATCTTCTAATGATTTATTTTCAAATTCAGTACCTTCAACAGCAGCATTTAATTTTGTTACATAAGTGTTATGATGCTTGCTGTGATGGATTTCCATAGTTTCTTTATCAATGTGTGGCTCTAATGCATCATAAGAATAAGGTAATTTTGGTAGTTCAAAAGCCATAATTAATCATCCTCCTAAATTTGATTCCATATTTATTGTATCAACTTTGTACCTTTAATCAATCAATTTGCTTAAAGGAAGTTGGTACGTAATCATATTAAGAATTACACTATATATTATAGCTCATTTCTAGGATTTTTAAACATGCTCATTGAAAATACTCCAAAAGACTGATGTGTGATCGTAACGCTGAAAATAATGACGATATCGTGAAATTTTTGCATCGTTTTAAACATATTATTTTGAATAAACACGTACGCATATTGTATAATATGTAATAACGTTGATTAATGGTCTCTGAGAAGTACATTTTCAAGTTAAAATTATTTATAAAGGAGTTCCTAACATGGCTGAAATAACACATCGTAAAAATACGCGACCAGTTAAAGTTGGTGATCTAACAATTGGTGGTGCAGATGAAGTTGTTATCCAAAGTATGACAACGACTAAAACTCACGATGTTGAGGCAACAGTAGCTGAAATTAAGCGATTAGAAGAAGCAGGTTGTCAAATTGTACGTGTTGCTTGTCCTAATGAGGAAGACGCGCACGCAATTAAAGATATAAAAGCACAAATTAATATTCCACTCGTCGTTGATATTCACTTTAATTATAAACTCGCTTTAATTGCGATTGAAAACGGTGCAGATAAAATTCGTATCAATCCTGGGAATATCGGCAGACGTGAAAAAGTAGAAGCTGTAGTAGAAGCATGTAAAGCAAAAGGTATTCCGATTCGTATTGGTGTGAATGCGGGCTCACTAGAAAAACATATCCTAAAAAAATACGGATACCCTACTGCAGATGGTATGGTAGAAAGTGCTTTACATCATATTAAAATTTTAGAAGAACTCGACTTCCATGATATTATCGTCTCAATGAAAGCGAGTGACGTTAATTTAGCTATTGAAGCCTATACAAAAGCAGCAAAAGCTTTCGACTATCCATTACATCTTGGTATTACAGAAAGTGGTACGTTGTTTAATGGTACAGTAAAATCTTCAGCAGGTTTAGGTGCGATTTTAGCTTTAGGTATCGGTAACACAATGCGTATTTCTTTATCAGCAGACCCTGTTGAAGAAGTTAAAGTGGCTAAATCTTTATTAAAATCATTCGGTCTTGCAAGTAACGCAGCGACATTGATTGCATGCCCAACTTGTGGACGTATTGAAATCGACTTAATTTCAATTGCGAATGAAGTTGAAGAATACATCGAAAAACTACAAATTCCATTAAAAGTTGCGGTATTGGGCTGTGCTGTTAATGGTCCAGGTGAAGCACGTGAAGCGGACATCGGTATTGCCGGTGCTCGCGGTGAAGGATTACTTTTCATGAAAGGTAAAACGGTGCGTAAAGTCCCTGAAGAAACAATGGTTGACGAATTGAAGATGGAAATTGATAAATTGGCTGCTGAATGGGAAGAAAACAAGAAACAAGAAGCGGCTCAAAATTAAAAACTTCATTTCCCACCTAAAAACATGAATGAGATTTTAGCTTCCTACTTTTGTGGGGAGCTTTTATGTATGATTGATCTATTGACGCCCCCTTCCTCAGGGTGTCATTTCAACTGACCCACAGTTTGATTTTACAGTTACATTTGAAGCGGGCGTGTCGTGGATGTTTTAGATTATAGAACAGCGGTTATGTATGTCCTTGTACTAAAATTAAAAAGGGGATAACACATAAAAATTTCAAGTCTCAATCCATTCATATATTTTTGACTGATTAAATGATTTTAAAGTAGTTGGAAAATGAGGATGAATGGATAAAACATTGATGCTATTGATTTATTGATTTCATAAACTTGCCCTCAGTTTCGCTGTATTTCATATAAGATTGTCCAGAGGGCTGAGACTCCTGAGGGAATGCGTGCATACTGCTGACAGTCGCTTCTTTACTTTAATAGTGGTTGCTGTTTATCGCAGTAGCTGTCTGACTTCTCAACGTATACACTTTTGAGAAGTCTAGTCAGCCTTGCGGGGGCAGTACGACGAAATCTTTGTTACACATGAGATTTCTGTACTGCTCCCAAAATCCACGATGAATGGGTGCGCTGGGAATCAATAAACGGTGTTCCAAAAGCAGGATTTTCGACAGAACTCCCGCGATTTCGGCAAAATTTGGAAATCAATTTTGCTCATCGCTCGGTTCTGCTCAAATCCTAAGCGCTTTTGTCACAACCTCCCCTCAGCCCCTAGGAACGCGAAGCCATGAAGGCAATCTAAAGCTACAAGACATAGGGAGGGCAAGTTTAACAAAAATATTGCATCAATAGCATCAAAAGTTTTCAAGCCTCATCACTTGGTATACACAACAAAATATAGTAAAGGAGCTGAGGAAACTTAATGTCCTAGCTCCTTTTTTATTATTTACATTTTTCACACATGCCGTATACTTCTAATTTATGCATTTCAATCTCTACATTAGGCAATGATGCTTTAATTTCTGTCATTGGGCAAAAATCAATGACTTTCGTATCACCACAAACGGTGCAAATAAAATGATGATGGTGATGTGACGTACATGCAGCACGGAATTTCATTTCTCCATCCAACTCAGTTCCCTCAATAATTCCCAAAGTTTTAAATAGATGGAGATTACGATAGATCGTATCAAATGAAATTCCTGGATAATCGTTGTTCAATTGTTGCTGCACTGTTTTTGCATTAATGTATTTATCCTCGTTGATAAACATTTCAATCATATCTCGACGTTTATCTGTATATTTATGCCCATTATTTTTCAATATACGAATGGCTTCTTCCATTTTCATTACGCTTCACTCCTTTTAGTTTCCCAGTAACAAAGGACTGATAGAAAAGTGTTAAACCTAACATGATGACTAAAATTACTACGATGATTCCACCAGGTGAGATATTTAAATAAAACGCTGTAACTAGCCCTACAATAACTGAAAACTCTCCGATAATGATACTTATTAATATAAATTGTTTAAACCCTTTTGTCCAACGCATTGCAATAGCGACAGGTAAAGTGATGAGTGCACTCACTAACAGCACACCAATGACACGCATCGATGCAGAAATAACAAGTGCGACAATTACAATAAACAAAAATTGTATCCATTTCGGAATGCCAATCACTTGGCTATATTCTGTATCGAAAGACAGGATGAACAATTCTTTATAAAACAACATAATGAAAGCTAGCACTAAAACAGAGATGGTTACAATAGTAATTAAATCACTCATGGATACCGCGCTGATTGAACCGAACAGTAAACCGACAAGTTCTTGATTAAACCCTTTAGCCAACGAAATAAAAATAGCACTTAAACCAATACCTGTACTCATAATAATCGGTATCGCAATTTCTTGATAATTTTTATATGAAGTTCTCAAATATTCAATGAGCAGTGCACCAATTATCGCAAATAGAATCCCTGTCCAGATTGGATTAACGAATGCAAATAGCGGTGAGAGTGTAATTAAAAACATCCCGAATGAGATACCGCCTAACGTGACGTGACTCAGTGCATCGGCAATCAATGAGAGACGCCTCACCACGATAAATGTCCCGATGAGTGGTGCAATCAAACCAATGAGTATCCCACTAATAAATGAGTATCTGATAAATTCAAAATTTAATATTGCATCAATCATACACAACAATCCCTATCATGTTTATGGTCTACAAATTTAATGGGGTGACCATAGATTTTTGATATTTCTACTTCATCTAATGATTTAAATTCACTGACTGCACCATGGAAGTGAAGGTGCTTATTTAAACAAGCCACATCTGTAGCTGTATCAGCAACGACACCGATGTCATGTGTCACGAGAATAATCGTCACACCTTCTTGTTTGAGATGGCTTAATGTTTCATAAAACTCACCCACATGTTTGGCATCAATCCCATTCGTCGGTTCATCTAAAACGAGTACAGCAGGGTCAGACACTAAGGCACGTGCAATTAATACACGTTGCTGTTGACCGCCAGAAAGCTGTGCGATATTTTTATGTTTTAGTGTTGAGATATTCAGTCTTTCTAGTACTTGATCCACTTTGTGATCGTCTTCTTTACTAAACCATTTAAACAGTTTTTTCTTACGTGTCAGGCCGCTCAATACAACCTCATTCACGGTTGCTGGAAAACCTGCAGTAACGGACGATGCTTTTTGAGACACATAACTAATTTTATCAGTCGTTAATTTCTTATTGTAAGATTCACCGTCAATATAAATCTCCCCTTTTTGAATAGGTAAAATGCCTAATATTAATTTAAGGAGCGTTGATTTCCCTGCCCCATTCGGACCGACAATAGCCAAAAACTGGCCATGATGAATACGAATATTAATATTTTCTAGCACTTTTTTATGTTCGTAAAAGAAATCTATATTTTTGAGTTCAAATACAGGTTGTGACATTTTTTCACCTCAATCTCTAACTATAACGCGCCTTTACGGAAATGTAAATAGTAACGTTTACGATAAGACTTTATTATTATACCACAATTAAAGTGGGTTTAAAGTGAGAAAACAAGTGTAGCTCATATTGTAAAAATAAAAACAACCCTACCTCAATTGAGATACGGCTGTTTTAAAGCGTTGATTATGCTTGTGATATAATTTTGTTTTTCATTTCTGGATCAAACGTTTCATTTTTGAATGCTTCAATCTCATAACGATACGGTGGCTTTTTATTTTTCTTGTCTTCACCGACGTATGGTGTTTCTAAAATTTTAGGGATATTTTTAAATTGTTCATGATGTACCACGTAATTTAATGCATCAAATCCGATATGTCCAAAACCGATATTTTCATGACGGTCTTTATGTGCTGATATCGGATTTTTACTATCGTTAACGTGGACAACTTTAATACGGTCGACACCAATAATACGGTCGAATTCGTTTAAAACACTATCAAAATCATTGACGACATCATAGCCCGCATCGTGAATATGACACGTATCGAGACAAACAGATAAGCGTTCATTATTGGTAACGCCATCGATAATTTGTGCGATTTCTTCAAAAGTTCTACCGATTTCTGAACCTTTACCTGCCATCGTTTCTAATGCAATTCTGACATCGTTTTGATTCGTTAAAACTTCATTTAACCCTTCGATAATACGCTTAATACCTACTTCAGCACCAGCACCGACATGCGCACCTGGATGTAACACAATATCTTTCGCACCAAGTGCTTCAGTTCGTTCAATTTCATTTTGTAGAAAGTTAACACCTAATTCAAACACTTCTGGCTTTTGCGTATTCGCGATATTAATAATATAAGGCGCATGCACGACAATATTAGAAAGATTGTAACGTTCCATCGCTTTATGGCCTGCTTCGATATTCAGGTCCTCAATCGCTTTACGACGTGTGTTTTGAGGTGCACCTGTATAAATCATAAATGTTGAAGCACCGTATTGATGTGCTTCTTCTGCTGATGCTTCTAACATTTTTTTACCACTCATAGACACATGTGATCCGATTAACATATTTATCCTATCCTTTTTAATGAACTATTTTTTTCGAGATTGACGCTTTTTCATACGACTAAATTGACGTTTTTCTTGGCGTTTCAGTTGTTCGAGTTCTTGTTTGTATTTCTTCTTATAGCCCGGTTTGACTTTCTTTTTCGTATTGCGCTTCACTTTATGTTTTACTTTTTGTGTAATATGGTCATCCTGTTTTTGACGCAATTGTCGTGTATTATGCGCTTTGATTGGCTTTAATTCGCCATCTTTAATATCGACATTTTCAAAATGATAGCCTTTGTTTTCGATAGCCGCAATTAAACCATCTTCTTCAGGTGTATAAAGTGTAATCGCCACACCTTTATAATTCCCTCTGCCTGTACGGCCAACACGGTGCGTAAAGAAATCAATATCTTTAGGGACGTCAAAGTTAATGACATGACTCACCCCTTCAATATCAATACCACGAGAAGCAAGATCACTCGCAATCACATATTGGAATTCAAGGTTACGAATTCGTTTCATTTGTTGTTTACGTTCACGAGGCGTTAAACCACCATGAATCATACCCACTTGAATGCCTTGATGTTGAAGTTCAATGGCAAGTTGATTGGCACTGTCTCTACTGTTACAGAAGATGATTGCTAAGTATGGATTCAACATTTCAAACAATGCAACTGCTTTTTCGATTTTTTGAGCCCCTTTAGTTGGGATGAGATAAAATTCGATACTTTTTTTGTTTTTCGTCTCGCTCTTCACTTCGACAAATTCAGGATGTTCTAAATATTTATTTAAAAATGGATGTAATGATTTGGGAATGGTTGCACTAAATACAGCCATTTTTGCGTCATCATCAAGTTTTGCAGCGATTTGATCGACTTCCTCAATTAAACCTAAGTCAATCATTAAGTCAGCTTCGTCAATGACTAAATAATGCGCAAGATGAACGTGGAGTGCACCAATTTTAGCCAAATCGTTAATACGTGTCGGTGTCCCGATAATTAACTGGGGTTGTACTGTCGTTTTTTGTTTGTCTTTTTCAAAATCCGTGCCACCGATAAACAAACTCACTTTAATCCCTGTTTTATATTCACTTAATTGTGTGGCTGCTTGATATAATTGTGTTGCAAGTTCACGTGTTGGCGCTACAATGATAGATTGTGGCTCGTGAATTTCTGGGTCGATTTGTTGGAATAATGGTAAAAGAAATGCATGTGATTTACCTGTCCCTGTTTGTGATTGACCAATAAGATTGACTTGCTTCATAATTTTAGGGATAACACGTTGTTGTATTTCTGTCGGTTGTTTAAAATTTAATGCCGTTATTGCTTCAATTAAAGTTGAATCAAAACGAAATTGGTCAAATGGATGCTTTGCCATGGTTTGGCCTCCTTAAAGATTCGTCTCTATATTATAAATGAATTTATGATTAATGAAAACATGCAAGTGAATGTTTTTAGTTTTTAATGTCCTTGACTTTACAAATCGCTAGTTGTGTATTAATTTTAAAACTGCTGTGTAATTGGTATAATGAGTTATTAAAGGAGGTTCGCTTACAGAATGGAAATCATTAAAATTACCCCACGTGGTTATTGCTATGGCGTGGTCGATGCGATGGTGATTGCGCGTAATGCATCACTTGATCCAAACTTACCACGTCCGATATATATATTAGGAATGATTGTGCATAACAAGCACGTGACAGATGCTTTTGAATCAGACGGAATTATTACATTAGACGGACCGAATCGTTTAGAAATATTAGATCAGATTAATGAAGGAACAGTTATCTTCACTGCACACGGTGTATCACCGGAAGTTAAAAGACGTGCCAAAGATAAAGGATTGACATGTATTGACGCGACATGTCCAGATGTTGAAAATACCCATCAACTCATTCGGGATAAAAAAGCGCAGGGCTATCATGTTGTCTATATTGGTAAAAAAGGACATCCTGAGCCAGAGGGAGCTGTTGGTGTCGCACCTGATATCGTTTATCTCGTGGAAACGAAAGAAGACGTTGAAGCGTTGCCCGATACACTGAACGACTATCCTTTAATCGTGACCAATCAAACAACAATGTCACAATGGGATGTCTCACATTTAATGGATGATTTACAAGAGCGCTTCCCTCATGTCGAGCAGCATAAAGAGATTTGTCAAGCGACACAAGTACGTCAAGAAGCAGTTGCAGATCAAGCGGGTGCTGCAGATCTACTCATCGTTGTAGGCGATCCAAAAAGTAATAATTCAAATCGTCTTGCGCAAGTGTCAAAAGATATTGCACATACAAATTCTTATCGTATTGCTGACTTATCACAGCTTGATTTGCGTTGGTTAGAAGGCGTGGAAACAGTTGCGGTGACTGCGGGTGCTTCAACCCCTACCCCTATTGTTAAAGAAGTGATTAATTTCTTAAAAGATTATGATCCAATGAATCCTGAAACACATGTCACTGCCTCTAACGTACCGGTTGAAAAAATCTTACCTAAAATTAAAAAAGCTAAACCGGTTAAAATTATGGAATAAATCATGTTTCATTGAGTAAAGGGACATTATAAAAAGCCTGGGAGGTTGCATCTCAGGCTTTTTCACTGTTTAAATTTTTGCATATGTGTTTTTTGGTAAGCGTTTGAACATATCTCAATTATGTCCAAATGAACATTCTCGTCTACATATAATCGTAAGGATCAGTGTGTACGGTTGATGCTTTAAGTGGTATTTGTGTTGATACATCTGGTAACCAATCAAGTAGTAGTGATACTAAGCCTTCTTTCATTACATATTCACTATAATGGTTGATGTCTAATAGATTGATTCCAGCCATTTTAGCATCTAACGCTTCATGATGTTTAATGTCCCCTGTAATAAACAAGTCTGCACCACGTTGATGTGCAAGGTTTTCAAAACCTATCCCTGCACCGCCAACGATTGCAACACGTTGAATTGTCTCGACTCGATTGCCGATATAACGCACACTTGGCATCTTGAGCACTTTTTTCACTGATTGAACAAAACTTTCAACTGACTGCGGTTCAGGTAAATCGCCTATCATGCCGAGGCCATACTGACTCATTTTTTTCATCGGTATAAAATCATATACAGGTGTTTCATATGGATGATTTGCTTCAATAAGTTCTTGAACGAATGTCATTTGACCGCTACGAATCATAAATTCAATTTTGAGTTCATTAACCGTTTCAATATTACCCATTTGTCCAATATGTGGATTCGCTTCTCCCACAGGCTTAAATTGACCTTGTCCTTCAGCATTGAAAAAACAATATTCATAATTACCCTCAGTCGCCAAACCATGGTCAGCTAAAGTATCTTTAAAGGCCTGTGCATTTTCTTTTGGAATGAACACTTGAACTTTATAATACGCCGTTGTTTGTCTATCTAACACTTCATTATTTTTTAAGCCTAACTTTTTAGCTAGCATCGCATTGACGCCTTTTGGATGGACATCTAAATTCGTATGCAATGCAATCAAATTGATATTGTTTTGAATGAGACGATATAAAATCGAACCGTAGCCGCCATCTTCTGTAATGTGTTTCACGCCTTTAAAAATAAGCGGATGGTGTGCGATAATGGTGTTAATATTTTGGTTGACTGCTTCCTCTACAACATCTAACGTACAATCTAACGTCGTTAAAATGCCGTTGACTTCACTTTGTTGATCCCCGATGAGTAAACCGACATTATCCCAAGATTCAGCAGTATGAAACGGTACTTCTTGATTTAATGTTGTTAGCAGTTCATGTAATTTCATTGTGATAACACCTCTTTAATGTCGTTTTCTTGAGCTTCAATTTCTTGATAACGATGATGATGCTTATCAGGATCTAATTGTTGCTTAATATCTGCTAATGCTACGAGTTCACGCTCCCATTTTTCTACAAACAGTGCATTCGGTTCTGGATGAAGGTATGGACCAAATTTAAAGTCTCTGTCAGATAATTGCATATTTCCTGGGTCTGCAACGATAATTTCATAAATATGTGCACGTTCTTTTATCAAAGTTTCTGTTGTAATGCGATAGCCGTGTTGTTGTAAAAAACGACGAATCGGTTCACTTTGAATATTAGATTGGAGGACGAGTCTCGGTTGATTTGGAATATATGAAATCCCTTCAGTTAAAATGCGCGTGATGAGCGGACCTCCCATGCCACAAATCGTTACAGTATCGACGCGGTCTGTTGGTTTTAATATCGTTAAGCCATTACCTAAACGAACATCAATTTGTCCTTGATAGCCATGTGTCGCTACATTCGTTAGTGCAGATTGGTAAGGGCCTTGAATGACTTCTCCTGCAATCGCTCGTTGAATCGTGCCATTTTGAATACAATAAATGGGTAAAAATGCATGGTCAGAACCAATATCTGCAAGCACGTCCCCTTGCACGAACTCACTTACTTTATCCAGTCGTTTATTAATAGGAATCATGATGTTTCTCCTTCATATTGATAATCATAATAAAAAGGAATGGGACATCCTCTGTCGCCATCCCTTTCATTTGTATTAGTCCATAAAGTCTTTTAAGCGTTTGCTTCGACTTGGATGTCTTAATTTGCGTAATGCTTTAGCTTCGATTTGACGAATGCGTTCACGCGTAACACCGAATACTTTACCTACTTCTTCAAGTGTACGTGTACGACCATCATCTAAACCAAAACGTAAGCGTAATACATTTTCTTCACGGTCAGTTAACGTATCGAGGACATCTTCTAACTGTTCTTTCAACAATTCATAAGCCGCATGATCAGATGGGCTTTGTGCTTCTTGGTCTTCAATAAAGTCTCCAAGGTGACTATCGTCCTCTTCGCCAATCGGTGTTTCAAGTGATACAGGTTCTTGAGCAATTTTAAGAATTTCACGAACTTTTTCTGGTGGTAAATCCATTTCTTCACCTATTTCTTCAGGTGCTGGATCACGGCCTAAATCTTGCAATAATTGACGTTGTACACGAATCAATTTGTTAATCGTTTCAACCATGTGTACTGGAATACGAATCGTACGTGCTTGGTCAGCAATCGCACGTGTAATCGCTTGTCGAATCCACCATGTCGCATAAGTAGAAAACTTGAAACCTTTACTAAAGTCGAATTTTTCAACTGCTTTGATGAGGCCCATATTACCTTCTTGAATTAAATCTAAAAATAGCATGCCACGACCGACATAACGTTTGGCAATGCTGACAACAAGACGTAAGTTCGCTTCAGCTAATCGTGCTTTCGCTACTTCATCACCTTGTTCAATGCGTTTCGCAAGTTCGATTTCTTCTTGCGCACTTAACAAATCGACACGACCGATCTCTTTTAAATACATTCGAACAGGGTCATTTATTTTAACGCCTGGAGGTGCACTCAAATCATTAGGGTTCAATTTATCATCTGTATCAGAACTGTCTTTTTCGTTAACAAGTTGAATGTCATTGTCATTAATCATGTCGAAAAATTCGTCCATTTGATCAGAATCCATATCAAAATTCTGTAATTTATCTGCTACCTCTTCATGACTTAGATGACCTTCTTTTTTACCTTTTTCAATAAGTTGTTTTTTTACATCTTCTAATGTGAGTGTCGGATCGATGGTTTCTTTTTTGATTACTTTTACCTGGTTATCTGACATAAAAAGGCCTCCCAAAATTATTCTTGACTCTTCAATCTAGCTCTATTTTTATTAACAATCATCTCTAAATAGTATTTTTGAGATGCAATATCTCCAACACGTGTCGCTTCTCGCAATTTTTCGTGGAGTGATTCAATCGACTCAGAATAGCGATGTTCAGTCATCACTTGTATATAGTCAGCAATCTCGTTTTCATATGGTTCCCGGTTAAGTGGATAATCCCATAAATATATCAACACTTCTTTTAATATATCGTGATCTATATACGTGACAAATTCGCTCATCGTAAACGAATCATATTTTGAATAAAATTCTCGTAAGGTAATAAATATACGTTTAAAATATTCATTTGTAAAGTCTGTTTCATCAATATCTTGATAAAAACTTAAAAATACTTCTTTATCCATAATGAAATGCTTTAAAATTGCACGTTCAGCTTTTTCATATTTGTTATGTTGCATCCACTGCGTCGTTTGTGTCGGTACAGGTCCGACTTGTTCAAAATGTTGCTGTGGGTGAACACTTTCTACTTCCTTATTTAGACTATCAGCACTCACTTTAAACACTTCTGAAGCATTTTGTACGACTTTATTTCTTAAAATATGAGATGAAATGAATGCAGCATCTTCAATAAACATGTGATAGTACTTTTCATATGCTAAATCATTGTTTTGAATCTCATGCTGATGTTGTTGAAGTTTGAAACTGACAAATGCCTTTTTCTCAGTGTTCACAAAGCTATTAAACTTTTCTGCACCGTATTTCATAATATATTCATCTGGATCCATTTTTGACGGTAATTGTACGACATAGACGTTAAACTGTTGCTGTAAAAGTTGTTGTCCTATTTTCATTGTCGCTTCAATACCTGCAAAGTCCCCATCAAACATCAACGTGACGTGACTACAGAGTTTCTTTAAAAATGTGATGTGTTCATTAGAAAGTTGTGTCCCCATACTGGCTACTACATTTTTCAAACCTGCATCATCCGCTTTAATCACATCCATAAAGCCTTCCAGAAGAATGACTTCATCTTTTTGACGAATACTTTTACGTGCTTCGGATAAGTTGTATAACAGTTTGCGCTTTTGGAAAATAGGTGATTCTGGACTATTCAAATACTTCGGTTCTTGTCCAGTGTACGTTCGACCGGAATAGCCTACGATGCGCCCTTGTGCGTTGGCAAGTGGGAAAATGATACGGTTCCGAAAGCGATCGTAGTAATTAAAGTCTGTGTCATTACGAGACAAAATACCTGCTTCATAGCCAAGCTGTAAATCATAACCTTTTTTTTCCATGAAATCCGTAGCAAAATGTGATGAATCAGGTGCTAAGCCAATATTACGTGCATCAATCATATCATCTGTGAAGCCACGTTCATATAAATAATTTAAAGCTTGTTCCCCTTCAACAGTTTTTTTCAATAAATAATGATAATATGACAATAGCTCTTCATGCATTTGAATCATCTTTAAATCATCAGAAGCGATATGCATATCATCATCTGTCTCGCCAATATCAACCTTTATATTGACGCGTTCACCGAGATGTTGAACAGCCTCTGTAAAAGATATATTTTCAATTTCTTGAATAAACTGAAAGACATTGCCTCCCTTTTTACAGCCAAAGCAATGACAAATTTGCTTATCTTCAGAAACAGTGAACGATGGGGTCTTCTCATCATGAAAAGGACACAAACCGATATAATTGCGCCCTCTTTTTTCAAGCTTTACATATTCACTCACAATGTCGAGTATGTCAGACTGTTGCTTAATTTCTTCAATCGTATTTTGTGGTATTCTCATGTCATCACCTTGTATTACCATTCATCTCTATGCTATGGGTAGAATTTACACATAGTTTTAACATTGTACAACTTATTCACTCGTAAAGGAATGATTATGCTCAATAATTTGGATAATATTATTCGCCGTCTCTTCAATCGCTTTGTTAGAGACATCGAGCACTGGGCAACCGATTCGTTCGACGATTTGATTGAAATATGCTAACTCTTCAGCAATACGTTGGTCAGTTGCATAACGTGCTGAATCCGATAAGCCAAGTTGTTTTAATCGCTCTTTTCGAATCGCATTTAATTTATCCGAACTAATTTTGAGTGCCACACATTTTTTCGGATCCACTTCAAATAATGATTCCGGCGGTGTCACTTCAGGTACGATCGGCACGTTCATCACTTTATAACGTTTATGCGCTAAATACTGTGAAATAGGCGTCTTTGATGTACGGGAGATACCAATAAGTACTATATCCGCTTTAGGTAACCCTTTTGGATCTTTACAGTCGTCATATTTCACTGCAAATTCCATCGCTTCAATTTTTTTAAAGTAATCTTCATCTAATTTATGCACAACACCAGGCTCATTCAATGGTTTTTTGTGAAATGTATCTTCCATTACATTGAGCATTGGTCCCATGACGTCGACAGATTTGAGGCCATATTTATCGATATTTTCTTGAATATGCGCTCTAATATCTGGTCGCACGAGTGTATAGATAATAATAGATTCTACTTCTCTAGCAACCGCTATGACTTCATCTATATTTTCTTTCGTTTCAATATAAGGATAGCGAATAATATGATTTGTACAATCGCTATAATTAAATTGAGACATACACGCTTTTGCAACTAACTCAGCTGTTTCTCCCACTGAGTCTGAAGCAATAATGATTTTTACATTCGTCATAGATTATCCTCCTACTAATCGAACAACGATACAAATAATTTCGTAATCGTCGTTTTGGAGATACGGCCAGTGACTTCAAATTTGCCGTTATCTTTTTCTCTTACAATAGGTATTGAGTCGATTTCTTTATGAATCATTTGTCTCGCAGCATAAAGTACGAGGTCATTCTCTCTAAGTAAAACAATATTCGGCATACGTGTCATAATGATATTGACAGGCATCGTATGAATATCTTGTCCTGCCATCGACGCTCTAAGCAAATCTTTTCTTGAACATACGCCTACGAGTTCATTATCTTCATTAACGATAAATAACGTTCCTACATCTTCAATAAAAATTGAACAAATCGCTTCATAAACGGTAACATTACTTTTTAAAATGACGGGCTGGGATTGGTAATCTTTAACAATATATTTTTTGAATTTCTCGGTCAAAAGTTGCGAACTCGATTTGCCTGAATAAAAATAACCGACACGCGGTCTTGCCTCTAAAAATCCTGCCATCGTTAATATAGCAAGGTCTGGGCGTAATGTTGCACGTGTTAAATTCAGTTGTTCCGCAATTTTTTCTCCAGTAATAGGCCCATCAGACTTTACAATTTCAACAATGTGTTCCTGTCTTGGATTGAGTTCTATCTGAATCTCTGTCTATTTAAAACCGACAAAATAAGCGGTTATGCTAATTAAATAGCAGAAGTGCCTCCTTTTTACATATTAGCACTATATTTTTTACATCTCGTATCATCATTTGTTACTCGAATTGACTCCTTTGTGATGTGCATCCATATTCATCAGCGAAAAAACGATAACTATGTCACATCACCTAGAATAGTCTTATGGCGTAAATCAATGCATCTTTTTATTGAATACAATTTCCATTATAACTTGTTATGGATTATCAGACAATTATGTTTTTCCTTGCCTTTCTTTTTCGTATAATTTAAAATTAAAAATAAAGCGAGTTAAGGACGGTGAAAGCTTAACACTTCGATTTGGCGTAACGATTCAATTTAAATAAAAGAGAGTGGCTACACTAATTTGGGTGGAACCGCGGATTATTCTAATAATTCGTCCCAAGGCAAAGTTAATTCTTTGGCTTGGGATTTTTTTAATTTTTAAGGAGTGTAAAATATGGAAAAGAAAAACATGGATACGATTGTACAACTGGCAAAGCATAGAGGGTTTGTTTTCCCAGGTAGTGAAATTTATGGTGGTTTAGCAAATACTTGGGATTACGGTCCACTTGGTGTTGAACTTAAAAATAACGTTAAAAAAGCATGGTGGAAAAAGTTTATTACACAGTCCCCTTACAACGTTGGTTTAGATGCTGCTATTTTAATGAACCCTAAAACTTGGGAAGCTTCAGGTCACTTAGGTAACTTTAACGATCCAATGATTGATAACAAAGACAGTAAAATTCGTTATCGTGCGGACAAGTTAATTGAAGATTATATGGCTAACGTGAAAGGTGACGAAAACTTTATCGCTGACGGTTTAAGTTTTGATGAAATGAAACGTATTATTGACGAAGAAGGCATTACGTGTCCTGTTAGTGGTACTGCAAACTGGACAGACATCCGTCAATTCAACTTAATGTTCAAAACATTCCAAGGTGTAACTGAAGATTCTACAAACGAAATTTTCTTACGCCCAGAAACAGCACAAGGTATTTTCGTCAACTATAAAAATGTTCAACGTTCAATGCGTAAAAAATTGCCATTTGGTATTGGTCAAATCGGTAAATCATTCCGTAATGAGATTACGCCAGGTAACTTCATTTTCCGTACACGTGAATTCGAACAAATGGAACTTGAATTTTTCTGTAAACCAGGAACTGAAATTGAGTGGCAAAACTACTGGAAAGATTTTGCGGCAAATTGGCTTGAAAGTTTAGGGTTGAATAAAGAAAATACGCGATTACGTGACCATGATGAAGATGAATTATCACATTACTCAAACGCGACAACAGATATCGAATACCGCTTCCCATTTGGTTGGGGTGAACTATGGGGTATCGCGAGTCGTACAGATTTTGACTTGAAAAAACATAGCGAACATTCTGGTGAAGACTTTAGCTATCACGATCCTGAAACGAATGAAAAATATATTCCTTATTGTATCGAACCTTCATTAGGTGCAGACCGTGTGACATTAGCATTTTTATGTGATGCCTATGATGAAGAAGGTGTTGAAGGAAGCAAAGATGCCCGAACTGTTCTTCACTTCCACCCTGCTATCGCACCATATAAAGCTGCTGTATTACCGTTAAGTAAGAAATTGTCTGCAGATGCGATTAAAGTATACGAACAATTGAGTGAAGACTTTGTAGTAGACTTTGACGAATCTCAATCTATTGGTAAACGTTACCGCCGTCAAGACGAAATCGGTACACCATACTGTATTACATTTGATTTCGATTCATTAGAAGATCAACAAGTAACTGTACGTGACCGTGACTCAATGGAACAAGTCCGTATGCCAATTAGCGAACTGAATGCATTTTTAGCTGAAAAAGTTAAATTCTAATTAATGTCAAATAAAAACCTCGTCCAATGATACGAACGATCGGACGAGGTTTTTTATATAAATAACGAATTTGAGAAATAAAGGTTTAATCATGGGATGTTTTATTTCAGATGGTCAAACTCAACATATCAATCATCAGTGGTATCTGTGATCTTTAGACGATTCAATTGATTAATCAACCGTTGACTTTTAAAATACATCCCTGCATATTCTTTATATAACAATAAGATGAATTTAGACATTTCTTCAACAATCGCATCTTGAATACGCAATGTGTTAATTTTGTCTAACGGTAAATCTTTTAAAACATACGTTAAATAAATTGTTTTATTTGATAAAGGCACTGCATGCGGATCGCGATGTGTCACTTCTGTTGCGATGATGCCATCAAATTTAAAACTAAAATGTGTTAATTGAGCAGGGTTGGTCTCACCAGTCATAACACATTTCGATAAATCCACATCAAACCCAAACCGAGGCATACATTTTAACATCACAATATTGGCAATCAGTTGTGGCGATACACCTTGCTGAAGACGATCAAAAGCAAAATCCAACAATCGATACATTCCCGGATTGACCTCATCCGCTTCCATCGCACGATCAATCGTTTCCAAACATAAACTGGCATAACTGTGCGCATAAATGTCTTGGCGGAGTTCATAATTGAGATTGAGGACGTCAACAGAAGTGAGCGTCCCCATCCCTTTCCACTGATTATATATAAACAACCCTTGTACAAAAATTTGAGTTGTAGCTTGGAGGCCGGATTTAACCTTTTTAGCACGGCGGACCATGAGCGGCACCTTTGCTCCATGTTCATTTAAGATGGTAATGATTTTGTCAGACTCACCATAATCGACTGCTTTTATAATGATGCCTTTTTGTTTAACAAGCACTTCATCACCACCTCTAATTAACGTTTATTCATCTTCTACATAACCCATTTGCTTAATAAAGCTTGATTTGTTACGCCAATCTTTTTGAACTTTCACCCATAAATCTAAATAAACTTTAGAACCCAGCAAATGTTCAATGTCCAAACGCGCGCGCTTACCCACTTCTTTCAGTTTTTTACCGCCTTTACCGATAACGATACCTTTTTGTGAGTCACGTTCCACATAGATGACCGCTTCAATATGGACGCGATCTTCTGATTCCTGAGTCATGCGTTCAACGTTGACACCAATCGCATGCGGAATTTCTTCACTCGTCGTTTGTAAAATCTTTTCACGAATGAGCTCACTCACTACAAATTGTTCAGGATGATCTGAAATTTGGCCATCAGGATAATATTGCGGGCCTTCTGGTAAATATGATTTTAAGACATTGATGAAATGGTCGACGTTATGTCCTTCTAAAGCAGAGATAGGGATAATTTCTGCAAAATCCATATAACGTTGATATTGTTCGATTCTCGGCATTAAAGCGTCTGGATGAACTAAATCGATTTTGTTCAGCACTAAAAAGACAGGTGTTTTAACGGTTTTTAACATTTCCATAATGTACTCATCACCGCGACCAATTTCTTCATTAACATTGACCATAAACATGACCGCATCAATTTCAGAAAGCGTGTTTTTAGCAACTTTCATCATATAGTCGCCTAATTTATGTTTTGGTTTATGAATACCAGGTGTATCTAAAAAGACGATTTGTGCGTCTTGTTGTGTCATCACACCTTGAATTTTATTACGCGTTGTTTGTGCTTTATCGGACATAATCGCGATTTTGTGACCAATAACACGATTGACAAACGTTGATTTTCCTACATTCGGGCGTCCGATAATGGTCACAAATCCTGACTTATATTCACTCATAAATCTAAATCCTTTCCTGAAAATCCATATGGTAATAGTTCAGCTACTGTTGCTTCGCGCATTTCACCTGTTTGATTCGTCATATAGACTGGCATATCGTCATCACAAAGTTCTTTAATCACTTGTCGACAAGGCCCACACGGCGATGCAAGTTCTGGACTATCTACTGTAATCGTAATTGATTCAAAATCTCCCGGTTTGTACCCTTGCGAAATCGCCGCCACTAATGCGGAACGTTCTGCACAAATAGATGATGGATAAGCGGCATTTTCAACGTTAGCGCCATGGAAAGTTTGTCCATCTTTAGTGACTAAGTATGCGCCAACTTTAAATTGACTGTATGGTGCATAAGCTTTTTGTTGTGCTTTTCTAACCTCTGTGTAGTGTTTATCTGTATAGCCCATGTTTATCTTCTCCTCTTAAAAAAATGAAACGAATTTTGGTATAAAAATGATGCATCCTACTATAAATGCAAAGAGTGATGCAAGTAAGACACTAAATGCTGCCACGTCTTTAGCATGTTTCGCAAAAATGTGGTAATCTTGCGTCGCCAAATCGACCACGTATTCTATTGCAGTATTGATGGCTTCGGTAATGATGACAAGAAATATCGCTAAAATGATGAAGAGCCATTCTATCGTACTTAATGACAATGCCGATCCTAAAATGAATATCAAGAGTGCTGTGATAAGATGATACAAAAAGTTTCGATCTTTAGTTAAAATCGTTCGACACCCTTGAAAGGCATATTTAAAACGATTGAACATTAGTCTCTCGTCAATCCAAATTGATTTAAAATGTCTTTTTGACGCTCAAACATAACCCTTTCGTCTTCTTCTGTCATATGATCATAGCCTAGCAAATGTAAAAAGCCATGAAGTGCTAAAAAGCCGAGTTCACGTTCAAAAGAATGTCCGTATTGTTCTGCCTGTTCTGCTGCGACATCCGTACAAATAATGATGTCTCCTAACACGCGTGGAACATCCATACCTTCAAAAATGTCTTCCTCTTCTTCAAATGCAAATGAGATGACATCTGTGACTTTATCTTTTTGACGGTAATCACGATTAATCTCTTGAATTTCAGCTTTATCTACAAAAGTGACAGAAAGTTCGGCGTCTTCTTCAATGCCTTCTTCATTTTTAGCGAATTCTAACACATCTCGAATCTGTGTGTACCAGTCATCTTTCACTTGATCGGTATGATCACTAAAATCAATTGTAAACATCAATTAGTCCTCCTCATATCTACTGATGATTTGACCGACTAACGGATGGCGGACCACATCAGCTTGATCTAAATGTTGAATTGCGAGCCCTTTAATATTTTTCAAGCGTTGTTCAGCTTCAATCAGACCACTTTTAACACCACGAGGTAAATCGATTTGAGTTTTATCTCCAGTGACAACCATTTTTGAGCCGAATCCAAGGCGCGTTAAAAACATTTTCATCTGTGCATGTGTCGTATTTTGCGCTTCGTCTAAAATGACAAATGCATCATCTAAAGTTCTACCACGCATGTAGGCAAGTGGTGCAATTTCAATGACACCACGTTCAATCAATCTTGCCGTTTGTTCCACCCCTAAAACAGTATTTAAACCATCGTATAGCGGACGTAAATAAGGATCCACCTTCTCTTTTAAGTCGCCTGGTAGAAAGCCCAGTGATTCTCCCGCTTCTACGGCTGGACGTGTTAAAACAAGGCGTTTCACTTGTCCTGCACGTAATGCTTTTGCAGCAAAAACAACGGCTAAAAATGTTTTACCTGTTCCAGCAGGCCCAATTCCGAACACTAAATCATTATTTTTCATCGCATGGATATACATCCGTTGCCCCATCGTTTTAGCTCGAATCGTTTTACCGAATGCGTCTTTAGTAATTTCCTCTTCGTATAAATCAATGAGATGCTCGATTTGTCCGTTTTTAGCCATTTTAATTGCAGCTTGCACATCTTTAACAGTAATGGATGCACCTTGTTCGATGACTTTTAATAAGTTGATTAGCACAGATTCAGCTTCTGTTACAGCACTGACCTTTTCGCCCTTAACTGCAACTTCTTGTCCTCTGGCATGAATGACAACATCAAATGCTTCTTCAATCAGTTGAATATGTTCATCATTGTTTCCTAATAAAGCTTGTGCTTGGTTGATGTCGTCGATCTGAATCAATTCAGGCATAAAGTAACTCCTTTGCTCATATTGTTTATTATCAATGTATCAAATTGTCATGTGTGATACGATTTATATTTTGTGATTGCTACACACTTATTATATCACGTTTACGCCGTTTGTTACTTGTCATTCACATTCAATTCATATGTTGAAATATAACTTTTCAGCATTTTTATCGGGAATCTATTTTAACATTTTAAAGATAGAATGGCGATGTGCATTTTTCATTGAAGCGATACGATGCCTCATGAAAAATTTCTACATTAATTTAGAATTAAAAAAGAAAACAAATGAGACAAGCGACAATCTCAGCTTCTCTACTGAAATTATCTCTTGCCTCATCTTAAGAGAGTTTTATAACTGCTTTGGTCGGTTTAAAACTTCTGACCAAATGAGCCCATTCACGACCTCATTATTGGAAAATGTTAAATCGCCTTGTTGGATAGCGGTTGTATTGTTTTCTTCCAACAATTGTTTTAATTTAAATTGCTTTGTACGATTCGATAAATAGCTATCTTGAATGATATTTTTAGCGCGTCTTTCAATATGTGCAATTCGCTTTTGTCTTTCTTTATCAAGTTGTTGATCGAGTTCATGCATATGTTGATCCAACATTTGTTGCATTTCTGTAGCCTGCTTTTGTTTTTCTTGCGTTTTTGACTTTGTCGATTCAGCTTGTTTTTCGAATTGAGTAGGTTGAGGTCTTACCGTCTTTTCACGTTTTGGTTGTTGTGCTGGTTGTGGCTGAGACGGTTCGGTTGGTTCATCAAAATCTGAAAGTTCTCGTTCAAACTCTTCAAGCTTTTGTTGCATTTTCTCTAGGAAACCCCCACTTTTTTGAGGTGCTGTTTCCTTCTGAGTATTTTGAGGTTTATTTTGTTTTTGGCGTTTCTCATGACTTTTATCACTAACTGCACTAAATAAAGAAATGGCAATGGTGATAATAAATATAATCGTTCCAATGCTCATCTAATCACCTCAATTACTGTTCAGGTGTTGAGTTGTTGTTTTGAGTGCTTTTATTAATGGCTTCTCTCATCCCTGTATCTGCTTCAATATTTTTTAGATTATAATAATCTTTTACACCGATATTACCAGAACGTAATGCTTCTGCTAATGCTAGAGGTACTTGCGCCTCAGCTTCGACTACTTTCGCGTGCATTTCTTGTACACGCGCTTTCATTTCTTGCTCTTGTGCAACGGCCATCGCACGACGCTCTTCCGCTTTGGCTTGTGCAATGTTTTTATCTGCAATGGCTTGTTCAGTTTGTAAGTCGGCACCAATGTTTTTACTAATATCTACGTCAGCAATATCAATAGATAAAATTTCAAAGGCTGTTCCTGAATCTAAACCTTTACTTAAAACAGTTTTAGAAATGTTATCAGGATTTTCCAAAACTTGTGTGTGGTGTTCACTTGAACCAATTGTTGAGACAATCCCTTCACCTACACGGGCAATAATCGTATCTTCACCCGCACCACCGACTAAGCGTGAAATGTTTGCTCGCACTGTAATACGTGCTTTTGCCTTTACTTCGATCCCGTTCATTGCAACACCGGCAATAAATGGTGTTTCGATAACTTTAGGGTTAACTGACATTTGTACAGCTTCTAATACGTCACGACCTGCTAAATCGATAGCCGCACCACGTTCGAACGGTAAATTAATATCCGCACGTTGCGCCGCGATATTCGCATCAACAACACGGTCCACGTTCCCTCCAGCTAAATAATGAGACTCTAGTTGGTTTGTTGTTAAATGTAAACCTGCTTTATGCGCTTTAATGAGTGGCCCGATGACTTTACGCGGTGACACACGACGTAAACGCATCCCAACTAATGTACCAATTCCTACTTTTACGCCAGCAGCTAATGCAGAAATCCATAAGCCGACTGGAACAAACGAAAATAAAATCAATAAAGCAACAATAATTAATACGGCAATAACGATGAAAGTAATGAATCCACTTGTTAACATGACGTTCGCTCCTTATATTTAAATTTCTCTTACGACAACACGTGTGCCCTCAACTTCGATAATTGTAACTTCAGTATCTTTACTAATGTATGACCCTTCAGAAACAGCATCAATACGTTGGTTGTTCAAAATAATAATGCCTGAAGGACGTAAATCAGTATAAGTCACTGCTGTTTCACCTACGAAATGAGAGCGATCATTATGAGATGTATAGCCAGATTCTTTACTCGTTGAATCTTTTAATACAACTTTGTCAAATATCGCTATACTCTTTTTAAAGAATTTCACTAAAATCACCCACTCGATTAATGTCAAAATTAATGCGAATACGACATTGAATACCATCATTGATAAGTCATTTCCAAGTGTCATAAAACTAATGATGATGAGTATCATACCCACAATTCCCAACACTGCACCGAATACGAACAATTCGATAATGACTAGAATCACACCAATGACGAAAAACATGATTGTAATAATCGTTAAACTACCCTGAATGACAAAACCTAAAAAGACTGTTAATAACGCGAATAATGCGATGATACCGCCAAAATTAATCTTTCGAGAATAGAGTTGATATAAAAAACCTAGAAAGACAATACATGTTAAAATTAGCGAAATCGTTTGGGAAGTTAACCATTCTCCAAGTTGACTAAAAACATTTGATCCAATAATTTTCCCGATGATTGGGTTTATATGTATGAGATAATTAATATGTCACACACCTCACTCTCTTCCTTGTAGTATACATGAAAAATGTTAAATCATGTAGTGGTATTAAGAAAGTTATTAAAAGATTTTGACTTTATTCATTTTAATTTAAATTGTTATTCGAACATCTATTGTATAGAGCAATGATTGATAGTCACACAGGGCACACTGAAAATATGAGATAGACTGATTTAGTTTGAAAATAGCCATAACGCTTCGGGGGATTAAAAAGTTCAAAATAGGAATAGTGATAAGAGAGTCATATTTAGAAAGAACGCTCACCCAAAATGGAGTAAGCGTTCTTTTATATCATCATTTGAATGTTGAGGGAGTTCAACACAATGAATGATTATCTGAATTTACGTTTACGCGCAGCTTCAGATTTCTTTTTACGTTTTACGCTTGGTTTTTCATAGAATTCGCGTTTACGAACTTCTTGAATTGTACCGCTTTTTGAAACTGAGCGTTTAAAACGACGTAAAGCATCTTCTAATGATTCGTTTTTGCGGACTACTGTTTTAGACATCTGTATTTCCCTCCCTCCAAATATCAAAAAAACTTTTATTCATCATTTACACAGTAACTAACCATGTAATGAATAGTATAAATTAAATCTTTTTCTCGGTCAATCTTCAAATTTACATTTTTTTACAGAATATGAATCTTTTTTACGTGATAATAAAAAATGTAAATAAAAGCAGACAATTTACTCGAGTAGTATGTTGAATTATGCACCTAACTTAAAACCTTTTCATTTTCTGAAGCATTTGTCGCATGTTCAACGACACGTAATAATGTCCCTTGATTGGTTGGATAACCGGCTTGTGTCACTTTCACTTTGCAAATTTGTCCAATAAGTGATTCGTCTCCTGCAAATTCAACTTTCATATAGTTATCTGCATAGCCAACGAGTACGCCGTCTTTTGAACCTTTTTCTTCAGGAATGACTTCTAATACATCATTTTCAAATTTTGACGCATAAGTTTTAGCAAGTTGATTGCTCAATTCAATCAATTTATGGACACGTTCATTTTTAATTTCTTCATCAATTTGATCATCCATACGTGCGGCTGGTGTACCAATTCGTGGTGAATATGGAAAGACGTGTAATTCAGAAAAGTGATGGTTAACGATAAAATCATACGTTTCTTGAAATTCTGATTCAGTCTCACCTGGGAAACCAACAATGACATCGCTTGTAACGGCTAAACCAGGTAACGCAGCATGTAATTTTTGGATACGCTCAGAAAAATGAGCCATTGAATATTTACGGCGCATACGTTTAAGCACACTGTCTGAGCCCGATTGAAGTGGAATGTGTAAATGACGTACTACTTTTTGTGACTGTTGCAATACTTCAATCACTTCATCCGTTAATTGGCTCGCTTCGATTGAAGAAATACGAATACGTTCTAAACCATCTACTGTTTCTAGATCTCTTAACAATTGTGCGAGGTTGTAGTCTTTCAAGTCTTGACCGTAGCCGCCAGTATGAATACCAGTGAGCACAATTTCTTTATACCCTGAGTTCACGAGTTGTGTTGCTTGTTCAATCACCTTTTGTGGGTCTCTTGAACGCATTAAACCACGTGCCCAAGGAATAATACAGAACGTACAGAAGTTGTTACAACCTTCTTGAATTTTAAGCGATGCACGTGTTCGATCTGTAAAATATGGTACATCCAACTCTTCGTATGTACGATTTTTCATAATATTGCTCACACCGTTGATCGGTTGACGTTCGTCTTGATACGTATCGATGTAATCTAATAATTTATGGCGATCTTGCGTACCGACAACAATATCGACACCAGGAATTTCCATAATTTCAGCTGATGACGTTTGTGCATAACATCCTGTCACACAAATCACTGCATCAGGATTTTGTCGAATCGCACGTCGAATGATTTGACGACTCTTTTTATCACCCGTATTGGTTACTGTACATGTATTAATCACGAATACGTCCGCATTTTGTTCGAAATCTACACGGTTATATTCTGCATCTTTAAATAACTGCCAAATTGCTTCAGTTTCATAATGGTTTACTTTACAACCTAATGTATGAAAGGCAACTGTAGACATAGATTCACCCCATTAATTCTATTTCGTAGCTTATGGCACTTAATGCATAAAGTGGCGCCGTTTCAGCACGTAAAATACGAGGTCCTAGCCCTACACTTTGTGCAACATCTTCAAAAAGAGCGGTTTCACTCTCAGAAAAACCACCTTCTGGGCCAAATAATAATAATACATGGGACCCGTGTTTGAATTGACGTAATTGTTGCTTAAAAAGAGCGCGTTCATTTTGTTTGGCCGCCGCTTCATATGCCATAAGTACATAATCATATTGACTAATCATATCATATATTTCGTGTAAATTCGAGACAAATTCCACTTGAGGCACGACTTGACGATAACTCTGTTCAGCCGCTTCTTTCACTATTTTTTGCCAACGTTCTACCTTTTTGGCCGCTTTTTGTTGATTCAGTTTTACGACAGAACGATCCATTTGTGTAGTGATGAACGATGTCGCTCCGAGTTCAGTCGCTTTTTGTAGCAACCATTCGTATTTATCACCTTTAATTAAACCGCTACAAATTGTGATATTCAAAGGGAGCTCCGTTTCTACTTCTATACGTTCCACAGTTTCAATCGTAATACGTTGTGCTTCAATATTAATAATTTTGCAGCGATACGTGACGGCATTTAAAAAATTCATAATGAGTGCGTCACCAACGTTTTGTCTCATCACACTTTTAATATGATGTATATCATTACTATTAGTGATAAAAAAACGCTGATGTTGCTCAGCGTTTTCATTTAAAAAGTATCTTTGCATGTTAATTCACCTTCTGACCGATGATACAAATCCATCCTTCATCGTTTTTAACTTCTTTAATTGTGAACCCTGTTTCTTCCATTAATGTTTGAATAGATTCACGTTTCTCTTCAATAATACCAGAAGTGATAAAGTAGCCTTCAGGATTTAAATGATCGTATGCATCTTGAACCATTTTTTCAATGATGTGCGCTAAAATGTTAGCAATGACGACATCATATTGACCTGTTTCTTCTGTCAGTAAATTACCTGTTGCTGTTTCAATCGCGTCTAAACAATGATTCTTCTCAAAGTTTTCTTTTGCAACTTGGACAGCCATTTCATCTAAGTCCGTTGCTTTAATCGATTGTGCCCCTAATAAATATGAAGCGATACTTAAAATACCTGAACCTGTGCCGACATCAATGACACGGTGCTCTGGTTTGACAACCGGCTCAAGCGCCTTGAGACACATACTTGTTGTTGGATGATCTCCAGTACCAAAGGCCATACCTGGATCCAATTCAATGTAGAGATGCGTATCATCACGCTCGACAGATTCCCAACTTGGCACAATGAAAAAGCGTTCAGATGCTTGAAATGGATGGAAGTAATTTTTCCATTCATTTTCCCAATCAGACTCTTGGACGAACTTTTCTTCTATCGTCAACACATTAAGGTCTATTAAGGGTGACGCTTGAAGTTGTGAAAAGATGCTGTTTTTCAATGTTTCGTCATATTGTAAATCATTAAAATAAGCTTTAACAATCATATGTTGCTCTGGATAGTCAGCTGGATTAAGTTGGAAAATTTCTCCAAAACGATCTTCTCGAATTTTAGAAACCTCACTTGAGTCTTCAATCGCAACACCGTTCGAACCTGCTTCTTGTAAAATTTCAGTGGCGATAGATTCTGCTGCTTGGTTAACAGTTACTGAAAGTTCAATCCAATTCATGGGTTATTCTCCTTTAAAAAAACGACGTGCTTTATCTTTAAAATTTGAAGGTTGTTCGTTCACTGTTTCTCCAGATATTTCGGCAAATTCTTTTAACAATTCACGTTGACGCTCGTTAAGGCCAGTTGGTGTTTGTACACGGATGTTAACAAATAAATCACCATAGCCATAACCGTGGACATTTTTAATCCCTTTACCTTTAAGTCTAAATTGTTTACCTGTTTGTGTTCCCTCAGGCACTGTAAGCATGACATGACCTTTTAATGTAGGAATTTTAACTTCGTCACCTAATGCGGCTTGTGCAAAGCTAATATTGTGATTATATAAAATGTCATCGCCTTCACGTGTGAATTTATCAGATGGTTGCACACGGAAAATCACGAAAAGATCACCAGCTGGTCCGCCATTTTCACCTGGTCCCCCTTGTCCTGCCAAACGAATTTGTTGATCATTATCGACACCTTCAGGCACAGTCACTTCAAGTTTAACATTTTTTAATTCTGTCCCTTTACCGTGACATGTTGGACATGGTTCTTCAAATTCTTCGCCAGTCCCATTACATTCGGGACAAACTTTTTCAGTTCTCACACGTCCTAAAATAGTATTTTGTTCGACAGAAACGTGACCTGCTCCATGACAATATGAACATGTTTTCTTTTTAGTACCTGGTTTAGCACCTTCGCCATCACAAGTATGACATGTCACTTCTTTTCGAATTGAAATTTCTTTCTTTGTACCGAATACAGCTTCATCAAAAGTGACAGTCATTGTGTATTGAAGATCGTCACCGCGACGTGGCGCATTAGGATCACGTTGACGTTGTGCACCGCCAAAGAACTGGCTAAAGATATCTTCAAAGCCGCCGCCACCGAATCCAGAGAAGTCTTGACCACCAAATCCTTGTCCGAAGCCACCTTGAGGCCCGCTATGACCAAACTGATCGTATTGCGCACGTTTATTTTCGTCACTTAATACTTCATAGGCTTCAGAAATTTCTTTAAACTTCTCGTCTGAACCTTCTTCTTTATTAATATCTGGATGGTATTTTTTCGATAATTTACGGTAGGCTTTTTTGATTTCATCTTTACTCGCGCTTTTAGACACGCCAAGGACTTCGTAATAATCTCGTTTTGCCAATGCACTCTCTCCTTTTGAATTGATTTTTTGAATAAAAAGAGGCTGGGACGATTGAATGTCCTAGCCCCTTTGAGCGACCTTTTACAGTCAATTTATATGATCGAATGACCTATTTTTGTTGATTGTCGTCGTCGTTTACTTCTTTAAAATCTGCATCTTCAACAGTACTATCGTTTTGAGTAGCATTCGCGCCACCTTGTTGTTGTGCAGCTTGTTGTGCTTGCTCATAAACTTTCATTGATAATTGTTGTACGACTTGTTCTAAAGCTTCTTTTTTCGCTTTAATGTCTTCAATGTCGCTACCTTCTAATGCAGTTTTTAATTCGTCTTTTTTTGCTTCAGCTTCTTTTTTATCTTCTTCGCTCACATTGTCGCCTAAGTCTTTCAATGTTTTGTCTACTTGGAATACAAGTTGATCCGCATCGTTTCTTAAATCTACTTCTTCACGACGTTTTTTATCTGCTTCAGCGTTTTGTTCAGCATCTTTCACCATACGATCGATTTCTTCATCAGATAATGCAGAAGATGATTCGATTGTAATGTTTTGTTCTTTATTTGTACCTAAGTCTTTTGCAGTGACATTTACAATACCGTTTTTATCGATATCAAATGTTACTTCGATTTGAGGTACACCACGTGGTGCTGGTGGAATATCAGTTAATTGGAAACGACCTAATGTTTTGTTATCTGAAGCCATTGGACGTTCACCTTGTAAAACGTGAATGTCTACAGCTGGCTGGTTATCTGCAGCTGTTGAGTAAACTTGAGATTTAGATGTTGGGATAGTTGTGTTTCTTTCGATTAACGTATTCATACGACCACCCATAATTTCGATACCTAATGAAAGTGGTGTTACGTCTAATAATACAACATCTTTCACATCACCAGTGATTACCCCACCTTGGATTGCTGCACCCATCGCAACAACTTCATCAGGGTTTACACCTTTGTTTGGTTCTTTACCGATTTCTTTTTTAATTGCTTCTTGTACTGCAGGAATACGAGTTGAACCACCAACTAAAATGACTTCATCAATGTCAGCGTTTGAAAGACCAGCATCTTTCATTGCTTGACGTGTAGGTCCCATCGTTTTTTGTACAAGATCATATGCTAATTCTTCAAATTTCGCACGGCTTAAAGTTGTTTCTAAATGTAATGGACCTGCTTCACCAGCTGAGATAAATGGTAATGAAATTTGTGTTGAAGATACACCTGATAAGTCTTTTTTCGCTTTTTCAGCAGCATCTTTTAAACGTTGTAATGCCATTTTATCTTGTGATAAGTCGACACCATTTTCAGATTTGAATTGTTGTACTAAGTAATCAATAATCACTTGGTCAAAATCGTCACCACCAAGTTTATTGTCACCTGCAGTCGCTAATACTTCGAATACACCGTCACCTAATTCAAGGATAGAGACGTCGAAAGTACCGCCACCAAGGTCGAATACAAGTACTTTTTCATCTTTGTCAGTTTTGTCTAAACCGTAAGCTAATGCTGCAGCTGTTGGTTCGTTGATGATACGTTCAACTTCAAGACCAGCGATTTTACCCGCATCTTTAGTCGCTTGACGTTCTGCATCATTGAAGTAAGCAGGAACTGTAATAACCGCTTTTTCAACTTTTTCACCTAAGTAGCTTTCCGCAGTGCTTTTTAAGTTCTGTAAAATCATTGCAGAAATTTCTTGAGGCGTATAAGATTTACCGTCAATATTTTCTTTATGGTCTGTACCCATATAACGTTTAATAGATTGGATTGTATTAGGGTTTGTGATTGCTTGACGTTTCGCAACTTCCCCAACTTGTGTTTCACCATTTTTAAATGCAACAACAGATGGTGTAGTTCTAGCGCCTTCAGGGTTTTGAATGACTTTAGGTTCGTCACCTTCTAATACTGATACGCAAGAGTTTGTTGTACCTAAGTCAATTCCAATTACTTTACTCATAGTCAAATTCCTCCTAATTTTCAAACATAATTATTTTCACATAAATGGTTTTCTTCGTCAAAATTATTGATTTACTTTTACCATTGAAGCACGTAAGACTCTATCTTTCAATTGGTAACCAGCTTGCAATTCTTCGGTTATTTGTCCAGATTCAAAATCCGGATTTTCATCTTGCATGACAGCTTGATGGAAATTTGGATCAAACTGTTCACCTTCAGTTTTGATTTTTTCTAATCCGTTATCTTCTAGTGCTTTTAACAGGCTGTCGTAAACCATTTCCACACCTTTTTTCAGTGCGTTAAATGATTCATCATCACCTTCAATTTTTAGAGCACGTTCAAAATTATCAAGTGCTGGTAATACATCAGTGAGTACTTTTTGTGCCTGATATTTCTTTTGTGTTTGCGCTTCGTTTTGAATACGTCTTTTATAATTTTCAAATTCTGCATATAAACGCAAATATTGTTCTTCTTTCGCATCAACTTCAGCTTTTAAAGAAGCGATTTCCTCATCTTTAGGATCTTGCGTTTCATCATTACTTGCATCATTTTCGTTTTCAGAGTCTTGATTTACTACAACTTCTTCATGTTCCACTTCTGGTTCTGAAGTTTCTGGTGTTTCTTGTGACTCAGTTTCTTTGATTTCTTCGTCCATACGCATGTCTTTTTCCTCTGACATTTTCAAACCTCCATTACGTTTAAACATTTCGTATCACTTCGTTATGAAATCCGACTCAACAATTGTATCACATTATGATAATGCATAGCAGTAGGACCAATAACAGCAATATGACCTGTTAAATCTTTATCTATTTGATATGAACGGCTTAATATCGCAATGCCGTGTAAATGTTGTTCAATCTCGGTCCCAATACGTACATTAATCAATTGGTCAGACATATGATGAATCACATCAGCAATACGATCGGACTCAATATATTTCAATATAGGTTGTATGGACGCTACAGTTGACTCGTTTAATCCTTCAATGAGTTGATGTTTACCACCTAAATAAACACGCGTAGATTGATTGTTACGGTACTGATGGAGCATGTGTAAAATACGGACGATTAAGTCTGCTTCTTCTGCACGAAATCCTAACGTGCGATACACTTCTATCGATTGCACATCATTGCCATCAAAAAATCGACTCATATGTTCGGATAGATAGTTGGAAACTTTAATAATCGAATGATCAGCATAGGGTTGATCGCTTGTCACATGCAGATGTTTCACTTGTCCCGTCTCATCAATCATCACTACGATTAAATGGTGTGGATTTAACTTCATCAAATGCACATCCAGTATAGAGGCCTTTGAATGATCAGGTCCTATTACAAGAGTGGTATAATGTGCTTGATTTGAAAACACTTTTGCAAAGGTGTCTAATGTCGATGATAGATCATAATGATGATTCACTAACATCTGATGAATATCAAGACTACCTTGCATTTCAAAATTATAGGGTTGTTCTAACAAATGATTGGCATACAGTCTAAATCCTGCTTCTGAAGGGATTCGGCCAGAAGAAAAATGTGTTTTAGTGATGAGTGATTTTTCTTCTAGTGTCTTCATGTCATTACGAATCGTCGCAGGACTGACATCTACATTGTGCCTTTGTATTAATGTGTTAGATCCAATAGGTTGTCCTAAGTCAACATAATCTTCAACAATTGCAGTTAAAATCTTCAATTGCCTTGGCGTAATCATGTTTTTCACCTCATTAGCACTCTTTCTCCCCAAGTGCTAATTATAATTTATCAAATTGGTCAAAGTAAGTCAATGTTAAAGCATCATTTCTCTAAAAAAGTTTTTAGACTTGAATAAATGCCTCAAATACCGCGTTTCCAACGATTCTTCCTTGTTCCGTTAACGCGATATGTGTATCGGTTTGTTCAATGAGGTTTTGACCTTCCAAAGAGATAATTTCTTTTGCATAGATATCTTCAATCGTTTGTTGATATTTCTTTTGGAACTGTGCTTTATCAACGCCGGCATTCATTCTTAATCCTAGAAACATTTCTTCTTCAATTTGTTCTTTGACAGTCGGCGTTGTTTCGGTTAAACGCGGCAGTTCATGTTGTTGGATTTTTTTAATGTAGTGATTGACCGGATTAACATTTGTATAACGTACCCCATCAATATAACCACTTGCACCTGCACCAAAGCCATAATAACTTTCATTTTTCCAATAGACTTGATTGTGTACAGATTCATGCCCTTTTTTAGCAAAGTTAGAAATTTCGTATTGTTGCAATGGACTATTTTTCATCCGCTTCATTAAATATTGATACATTTCTGCACCAACATCTTCGTTTGGCATTTTTAGTTTCCCTTTACGGTACTGATTATAAAACTGTGTCTGAGGTTCTAGAATTAAGCCATAACTCGATAAATGGTCGATATCAAGGCGAAGTGCTTCCTCTAGACTCTCTTGAAATTGTTGCATACTTTGACCAGGCAAATGATACATTAAATCTAAACTAATGGATGGAATACCATGTCGACGTGCGTTTTCTATCGCTTGATAAATATCAGCTTTTTGATGACTGCGACCTAATGTTTGAAGTAAAGTATCGTCAAAAGTTTGTACGCCGAGTGAGAGTCGATTCACACCGTATCGTTTCAATAGCGCCACTTTTTGTTCTGTCAGTTCGTCAGGATTCGCTTCAAAGGTATATTCTCCTTTTATATCAAACTGGGCTTGAATTGCTTGTAATAAATATTCTAATTGGGATTCAGATAATGCGGTAGGCGTACCACCACCGACAAACATCGTCTCTAACTGAGATGCTTTGGATTGTTTCATCTCTTCAACTAAGCACGCCAAATATTGATCGACAGGCTGATTTTGGATGAAATATTTATTAAAATCACAATACGTACAAATTTTTACACAAAAAGGAATATGAATATATGCACTTTTTGCCACCATTAGTTTTCACCTCATAAAATATGCCCCCTCGACACCTCAAGATGCGCGGGAGCATGTAATTTTGACTTTATTCATCGTCCATTTTCAGTACAGCTAAGAAAGCATCTTGTGGAATTTCCACACTACCGACTGCTTTCATTTTGGCTTTACCGGCTTTTTGTTTTTCTAATAATTTACGTTTACGGCTAATGTCACCGCCGTAACATTTTGAAAGGACGTTTTTACCCATTGACTTAATGTTTGTTCTCGCGACAATTTTATGTCCAACTGCAGCTTGAACAGGCACTTCAAATTGTTGTCTAGGGATTAACGTTTTTAATTTTTCTACAAGTGTTTTACCACGTTCATATGCAAAATCGCGATGCACAATAAAACTTAATGCGTCTACCTTATCGCCATTAAGTAAAATGTCCATTTTCACAAGATTACTTTCTTTATTCTCGATAAATTCATAATCAAAAGAAGCGTAACCTTTCGTGTTGGACTTCAATTGGTCAAAGAAATCAAAAACGACTTCTGACAATGGTAATTCATAAACGATACTTACACGAATATCATCCAAGTAATCCATATTGACAAACTGACCACGTTTACGTTGACACAGTTCCATAACTGCTCCGACATAATCATTTGGCACCATCATCGTTGCACGCACATAAGGTTCAAACACTCTATCGATTTGATCTCTGTCAGGCATTTGTGCAGGGTTATCTACTTGAATCTCATCGCCATTTCTCAAAATCACTGTGTAAATAACGGATGGTGCTGTTGCGATCAGTTCGATTCCAAATTCACGTTCGATACGCTCTTGAATGATTTCCATATGCAACATACCGAGGAAACCTGTACGATAACCAAATCCAAGTGCTTTTGAAGATTCTGGTTCGAATTCTAATGACGCATCGTTTAACTGTAATTTTTCTAATGCTTCACGTAAATCGTTGTAGTCTTTATTATCAATTGGGAAAAGACCACAATATACCATTGGATTCATTTTTTTATACCCTTTTAAAGGCGTTTCAGCTGGTCTATTGGCGTGGGTAATGGTATCCCCGACACGTGAGTCATCTACATTTTTAATGCTTGCGATGATATAACCTACATCACCGACAGTCAACTCTTCAACCGGTAATTCTTTTGGTGTATTAATGCCGACTTCAGTCACTTCAAAAGTTTTACCAGTCGCCATCATTTGGATACGGTCACCCGCTTTAACTACACCGTCAACAACACGTATAGAAGAAATGACACCGCGATATGGGTCATATTCAGAGTCAAAAATCAATGCTTTCAATGGTGCAGCCGGATCCCCATCTGGAGGTGGAATCATTTCAACAATCTTTTCTAAAATTTCTTCAATACCAATATTAGCTTTCGCACTCGCTAAAACAGCATCATCTTTGTCTAAACCAATAACATCTTCAACCTCTTGTTTCACACGTTCTGGTTCAGCAGCCGGTAAATCGATTTTATTAATGACAGGAATCAATTCTAAGTCGTTGTCGAGTGCTAAATATACATTCGCTAAAGTTTGTGCTTCGATACCTTGTGCCGCGTCTACAACTAGAATCGCGCCTTCACAAGCAGCTAACGAACGTGACACTTCGTATGTAAAGTCGACGTGTCCTGGTGTGTCGATTAAATGGAACGTGTAGGTTTGTCCATCTTTAGCATCATATTTTAAACGCACAGCATTTAATTTAATGGTGATACCACGTTCACGCTCTAAATCCATAGAATCTAACAGTTGTGCTTGCATTTCTCGAGATTCAACAGACTTTGTATTTTCTAAAATTCGATCGGCTAATGTTGATTTTCCGTGGTCGATATGCGCTATGATCGAAAAATTCCTGATATTTTCACGTCTATTTAAACGTTCTTGGTTATCCATATCATCATACTCACTTTCATAAGTTTACCCGTAAATTAACGATTACATCTTTGCTATAATAACGTTTTTAAGCATTAATTGCAACTCTATCACGACGCAAAACGAGGAGTAAAATACATCAATTCAATACTTCTAATAGAAATCATTTTCGTCATGGTCACGTCTACATCAAAGAAATGATGTTGTCACTTCAGTGCATGTCGTCGAAAAAAATAATTCAACGGTTCAATTAATTATTGCACAATGAATAGAGTTTTGATAGAATGAATCTTGTTGTAATCAAATTATTTTGATACGAAGACGATTATAGGAGGTGTCTTTCATGCCAAATATCAAATCTGCAATTAAACGTGTGAGAACAACTCATACAGCAGAAAGCAAAAACATTTCACAAAAAAATGACATGCGTTCTGCAGTGAAAAGCGCGAAAAAAGCAATTGAAACTAATGCTGATAATAAACAAGAATTAGTAAGCAAAGCAGTGAAACGTATTGATAAAGCTGCTCAAAAGAATTTAATTCATTCTAACAAAGCTGATAGAATGAAATCAAAATTAATGTCAGCAAAATAATGAAAAAGAGCTGTGCCATTTGAGGTATAGCTCTTTTTCATTATGCACTAACCCCACTTCATTTTTATAAAGTGAGAGCGACACGTGCATATATCACACTTCTATGTTGAAGTGACACACGTGTCTAACTAACATCTTGCCTTCTTAAACCCTCTAGTTCTATCCATCAATTACAACTTCATAATAAACAATTCTAAAATCAGCACCTTATCCATATAAGATGATTTCAATTGATAGTCTGTTTCTGCACAAACATCCATAATGGTTAACAACGTCTCTAAATCGTATTTTCGTGCTTGATTCAATGCGAGTTTTACGCGATAAGGATGGACACCTACCGTTTTTGCGATCTGCTGACCTGAGTATCCTTTTTGATTGAGAATTTTACTTTGGTAATACAAACGATAGTTACTTGTAATTAACGCCAACAGTTTAATCGGCTCTTCTTTTAATTGAATTAAATCTTTAACGAGCGAAATGGCTTGTGACTTTTGTCCTTTTTGAATATAATCCGTCAATAAAAAAACGTTTTGCTCCAAACTTCTATTCACAATCGTCTGGACATCTTCTTTATTAATGGTTGGGCGATCACCGACAAATAGCAATAACTTATCTAATTCTTGCTTAATCATACGATAATGAATGCCTGTCAATTGGATCAACGCTTCTAATGCATCTTGTTTGATCTCTTTGAAGGACTGATTCAAATATTGATGAATCCATTTTTGCATTTCTTGTTCAGTCATTTGTTCAATTTTCTTGATGTTCGCCACTTTTTTCAATGCTTTAACAACTTTTTTTCTTTCGTCTAACTTCGCTGCTTGAACTTGAAAAATAATTAAAGAAGCCCCATCATACTTTTCAATAAACTCTAATAAGCTGTCTGCGTTTGCATGTGCCTCTTTAGGTGGTTTTTCACCAGTAAATACATAGCTATTTTGTACAACGACAATCTTTTTATCTGAAAAAAATGGAAGTGTCATCGCTTCTTCAATAATCGTATTTAAGGTCGTTTCATACAAATTGTATTTAACAAAATTAAAGTCATCTTTAGGTTCATTGCCCAAATACTTTTTAGTAAGTTGTTCTGTTTCACGATCTATTAATTCTGGGACTTCACCGTGAATGACATGAATATTTGACATGATGTGATTCCTCTCTATCTCATTGCTTTAGCTGTATTATAACATGAATGCTCAGCTGACTTCATTATCAGTTCAACGGCTCTGTCCGGAGTGTATAACCTGCTTCATTGGTATCATCAAAACGGACGTGAATATGATGATTATCTGCGGTGTTATAAATTTTCGCATGAATGTCATGTAATTTTTGTAGCGTTAAAGGATGTGGCAAATGATACATATTTTGTTTACCAGCAGAAATGAGTGCGATGTCTGGATGAATTTGACTCAGAAAGGTCTTAGAAGAACTTGTTTGACTGCCATGATGACCTACTTTTAATATTTGAATTTGTGGTAATGTATATTGCTTTAACAAGATCTCCTCATTTTTTGTCGTAGCATCGCCCATCAATAAAACATGAATGTCGTGAATGGTCGCTAATGTCACAATAGAATGCTCATTAGGATCCTCACTTTCAGGAATGTCAGTGTTGAAAAATTGAAATTGAAAATCCCCTAACACAATACGAGAGAGGTCCTCATATGAATACAATTGTGCATGTTCACTTGCAATCACATGTTGAACTTTTTGAAACTTCCCTTTATCAAAATGTGATGGATTAATCATCACATTTTTGATATTCACATATTGCGACAAATGTTCGATTTCGCCCATATGATCTTGATGTGCATGTGTGATGACGAGATAGTCGATTTGGTGAATCCCCAGTTTCTTAAATAATGGATAAATGTTTTTCTTTGCAATATTGATATTCGACTGTTTGAGTTGATGACTTTCATAGGCGCCACCCGTATCAATCATCAGTGTTTCACCTGTTTTGCTTTGGAATAATATAGCATCACCTTGACCCACATCAATCATGGTCATTTGGTTAGTATAACGGGGATGAACTTGCCAAAGTATGACGCACAGACAACAAACCAGAACCATAGATAAGATATATCGCCGTTGAGAGAGCAAATAAAGCAGTATAAACGTTACGATCGTACAACAAAGAAACCCAAATTCGCCAAAGTCAGGAATAGGAAGTGTGAACTTTTCTAGCACTGTGAGTCGTTTTAACAAAAAAACTTGGATATCAAAAATAAAGTGTGTAATATGCGTGAACAAAGATAAAAAGGCAGGTGCAACGATGGCAATGATGGCAAGTGCAAATGCAAGTGGAATGATGATTAAACTGTAGAGTGGAATGAAAAATAAGTTTGAGACTAACCCTTGCCATTGAATTTCATTAAGTTGCGCATAGTTTAAAGGAATGGCTGCAATAACAGCGACATAAGAACCTAAAAAGAGTGATTGATAAAAAGGCCGCTCTGTAAAAATATCTTTCATCAAAATCAATATTCCAGAAATCAAAAAAGAGTATAAAAAGCCTAAGTGATAGTGATAGTCGCCATTCAACAGACTCATACCACAATAAACGAGTAAAAGAGACTGCAATGAGGTCATATGAAAGCGCCTTGAAACAACCAACATGAGTAACGTCATAGTCACCGCACGTGTTGCACTTGGACTGGCACCTACAAAGATCAAGAATACCGGTAAAAAAAGCATTAATCCCACTTCTGTATAATACATAGGTAAAGGGAGACGTTTCCCAGTTGCATAAAACATGAAAATGAATATACTCACGTGGGTCCCGCTCACAGCAAACAAATGAGAAACACCCAACTGTTGCGCTAATGCCTTCATATCTTTATCTAAATAATTTGAATTTCCCGTTGCAATCGCGATCAGTTCGCTCTTTCCATAAAGTTGTGAATTTAACAATCGCTCAGTTACAACATTTCTTACATACGTAATGCGTTGTTTTAACGTCGGTGTTGTTATCTGACATTGGTCAAATGCTATATTTTTAACAGCAAAGAGTGGTCGTTGTTGACGATAAAGTGGCGGTTGAAAAGCACCTGTCAATTGACATTGGTGATTTAGGAGAAAGTGCGCATCTGGGATAAATTGTTGTGGTTTGATCCGTCCTTTAATCAGTATTTCTTCTTTTTTGAATGTTGCTTGAACAGTTAAAAGATGGTCTGTCACGATAGGTAACGTCGTCAAATGGACATTAATGGTTTGGGGAGATGACGCCGGAACTGCTGTTAGGGTTGGCCCCTCATTTTGATGTTGTATCGTCTCGACGGTATAGCCAATGAGCACGATAATCAAGGTTGAAATGATGAATGCCCATGACTTTTTCTTTAAGCATAAACTGCATGCTAACACACTATATATGAAGCATGCAGTGAACAAATGATGATATGCAATGTTGCCGATAATATATGTAATTAACCAATAAGTCATTATGATTTTAATAAATATTCCGCAATGTGTTGAGGATTAAAACTGATTTTTTCATAATGTACACCGGATTGTTCTAAGAGCTTCACTGCGTAATCATGGTTATGGTAATCTTCAGCATAATAAATCGTTTTAATACCCGCTTGAATAATCGATTTTGTACAGTTTAGACAAGGAAAATGCGTGACATAAATTGTTGCATTTTCAGTAGAGACACCTTGTTTCGCACATTGCAGTAGCGCGTTCATTTCAGCATGTATCGTTCTAATACAGTGTCCATCTTCCATTAAACAGCCTTCATCTATACAATGGACTTCACCTGAAACTGAACCGTTATAACCTCCCGCGATGATACGATTATCTTTAGTAATTGTTGCACCTACAGAGAGACGTGTACAAGTAGATCTCAATGCTAATAAATGAGACTGTGCCATAAAATAATCATGCCATTGAATACGTTTCATACTTTTTGTCACCTCGTATTGTTTGTTCAATTTATTCTTATTATAAAGGATTCGACTTGCTTCGACTAGTTACGCCTTATTTAGAATTAAACGGTTAAATAGTCTTTTAGTTTTTCAAATGTTTTTTCCCCAATGCCTTTGACATCTTTCAAATTTTCAACGCTTTGGAAAGGCCCATTTTCTTCGCGGTGTTTAATAATCGTTTGTGCTTTTGAAGGCCCGATGCCAGGAATTTGGGTTAGTTCCTTCTCGTCGGCAGTATTTAAATTGATGGAGATATTTTGTGAAGTAGACGTAGCTGACGTATGATCTTGTTGTGAGGCGTGACTAGAGTTAGTGGATGACGCCTCACCTTGACTCGGAATATAAATCATTTTTTGATCCGTTAACTTTTCAGCTAAATTAACACGACTCAAATCAGCAGTTTTCAACGGTTCAGCCTTATCTAATAGCTGTTTCATTCGATCATCTGATTGCATTTCATACGTATTCGGCTTTTTTACTGCACCTTTAATATCGACAATAATTTTTTGAGACGTTTGCTCTTTTTGCTCTTTTTTGTCTTTACTTTTTGGTTTTGCTTGATGGGCTTCAATCGGCTGCGTTTGTTGCATCGCTAAAGCGTCTTTTGCAGTGTCTTCCTCACCAGAATTAAACACGAGCCATCCCCCTAGCGCGATGAGAAATGTTATAACAATAGCTGTTTGCATTTTGTACTGTTTGACTAACGCGATAAATTGATCTACAGAAAACATAAATAAAACCTCCTATCATACGTATTACACGCATGATGGAGGTTTTTTACTTGTTATTTTTTTACAATAAAGAATAAGCGATCACTTTCTGGGTCTTGTAAAGCTTTGTTAAAATCATAAAATGTTTCGATATGATTAAAACCGACTTGTTTCAGCATATCAATATACTGATCCTTTTCAAAAGTACGCTGATATTGCGATTCATCTTGTCTGACGTATGTTTGTGCTTCATTTAATATAAAGAATGTTAAATCATGCCAAACACTGTATGGTGCTTCAGCAGGTTCAGTTTGCCATACTAATGTTAAATCTTCACGGTCATCAAGATAAACTTGTCCGTTAAACTGATGTGTCATTTTATGCGTCGTATGGACGTCGAAAATGAAATAGCCATCTGCATTCAAATGTTGATAAACATGTTCAAATGTTGCCATCACAGCCGTTTCATCAGCTAAATAATTCAAACTGTCACAAAGAATTGTAATTAAACCAAAGTCGGTATGCAGATTAAAATCCGACATGTCGCCTTCAATCCATTGCACTTGACTTGATTTTTGTTTGGCTAAAGCTAACATTTCAACACTTAAATCCATACCCATGACTTCATCAGCAAATTGTGTAAAATGCTGTGTCAAAGTTCCTGTGCCACAACCGATATCGAGTACACGGGAAACATTTTGTTGTTGAAGTGTCTGTTGTATCAAATCGAGCCACAGATCATAAGGTTGATCATCTGTAAGTCGATCGTAAAATGCACTCAAGTTTTCATATTGCATTATGAGTTAATAACCTCTTTATAACCTAACATCTCTACATCTTGATACAATTTTTCGAGGTTGTAATAGCTACGTTCGTCCTTATGGAAGACATGTACAACAACATCTGTTAAATCTACAAGTATCCAACGCGCTTCATTAAAACCTTCCATACGTTTCACTTCAATTTGATGTGACTCAGCACTTTCTTTAACAGCACGAGCAATCGCTTGAACTTGTCTTTCGTTATTCCCATGACATACAACAAAGTAATCAGTGAGATCAGAAACACCGCTCATATTAAGCGAAATAATTTCTTCTGCTTTTTTTGCATCGGCTGCTTCAACTGTTAACATTAATAAATCTTTTGCGTTCATTTAATCATCCTTTATTTTAGAGTCATTAAAATTATAGTAATTCAGACAATCAATAGTGGCTTGGTATACGCTAACATCTTTTTTGACGAGGTACAAGACAGTTCTTTTTGAAATTTCATAAATTGTTTTATCTAACCCACCGCCATTGTATACCAAATCACGAATTTCTTCCACTTTTGGCGTATTTCGACCAGGTTCAATGTAATCAGCAATAAAGACTAATTTTTCGGTTTTAGTCATATGTTTACGCCCTGTCGTGTGATTGTAAATTGCTAATAAAATTTCGTCATCTTGAATACCATATTGATGCTTCATGATTGCTGCACAGACAGGTCCATGTAAAATCTCTGAACCATAACTTAATAAATCATGACTGAGATCGTATCGTGTCACTTGTTGGTATAAAAAGCTTAAATCGTCATATTTACAAAAATCATGCAAAATCCCTGCAAGTTCAGCTTTTTCTTTATCTCCCTCATAAATATCTGCCAATTTAACTGCCGTTTCTGCTACACGTAAAGAATGTTCAAATCTCTTTTTCGGTAGCTTTTGTTCGACAAGTTCAATCGCGAATGTTCGATCCATATAACCCCTCCTTCAATATGTAGTGCTCTACATTGAGCGGCACCCACATATGAATTGTTTGTTGTTGAGACCTTCTCTGACGAATTTCAGTTGAACTAATCGCCATCTCAGGTATGCTAATCGTCATGATTGCATCGTCATTTGATTGAACCACCTTACCACGATTCACGACGACAAATGTTACGAAAGATTTTAGTGCATCTATTTGATACCATCGATCAAGTTGTTCATATTGGTCCGTTCCGATGACAAAATACAACTTTGCGTCAGGTGATTCTTGACGAATATTCAACAAAGTATCGTATGTGTAGCTTTGACCTTTACGCTCAATTTCATCTAATCGAAGCGTCCCAAACCCCAAATTTTCTATGACCAACTTAACCATTTGAATACGATGTTCAACCTCAATTAATTCATCATGCTTTTTCAATGGTGACATAAAACTAGGCATAAAATAAAAGTGATCCGGTTGAATAGCTGCATTCACTTCACTTGCAACCATTTCATGTCCACTATGAATTGGATTGAATTGTCCACCATAAACAACGATTTTTTCCATATTTATGGTAACTCGATTTGTTTATTTTCTCGAGATTCTTTATAGAGGACAATCATTGAACCGATAAGTTGGACTAATTCACTACCTGTTGCTTGACTAATATTTTGTGCCAATTCGCTTTTATCATCCATATTGTTTTGTAAAATATGAATTTTGATCAATTCGCGATTTTCAAGTGTTTCTTTTAATTGCTCTACCATATTGTCGTTAATCCCAGACTTACCGATTTGGAAAGTAGGATCAACATGATGTGCCTTACTTCTTAAAAATCTTTTTTGTTTACCTGTTAATGCCATAATGGCCTCCTTAAGTTGTTGTTGAATTTAATTTATTTAATACTGCGTTGCGCATCGTTGTAATATCACTCTCTAAACCCGTCCATATTTTAAAACTTTCAGCACCTTGATAAATAAACATATCTAATCCATTATAAGTCGAACACTCTTTTTCAGCGGCTTCTTTTAAAAATGTCGTCTGAAATGGAATGTAAATAATATCACATACAAGCACATCCGCTTTTAACTGCGAAAATGACATCACACTATCTTGAGATTGATGCATCCCAACAGGTGTCGTGTTTATAATAATATCAAATTGATGTGCGATAGATGCGACATCTTCAAGTGAGTGCGGTTGAATTTGAAGTTGCCAATCATTAAAACGGGACATCGTACGATTAGCAACGGCTATACTTTTCTCAGTCACTTGAGATAACGCATAAGAAATCCCTTTACTTGCGCCCCCTGCACCGAGTATTAAAATGTGCGCGTCAGTTAAATCACCATACTTCGCTTGTAATCCTTTAACAAATCCAGTACCGTCCGTGTTATAGCCAATCCATTTCCCGTTTTCAACTTTAACTGTATTCACCGCACCAATGGCCCGTGCTTCATCCGACATGTCATCTAAATAGTCGATAATGCGCTCTTTATGCGGAATCGTCACATTAAAGCCGTCAAGTTCTTTTTCACCAATAATATCTCGAATATGTTCAAAATGTGCAGGTGGAATATTAAGCGCTTCATAGCCGTAATCTAAGTTTAAACTTTTAAAATTCGCATGATGCATCAGTGGTGACAACGAGTGGTCAATCGGATGTCCAATAACTGCAAATTTCATTCAACCTCACACTCCTTACATAATTGAAGGTCTCAATGTCACTTCAACATTTTGAGGCACAATCACTTCTAATTCTGCACCTGCGTCCACTGTGACAAATCCTAAACCTGAAATCATAATGTCTTTTTTCTCATTTTCCGTCGTTAAACGAACTGTTTTCAACTGCTCAAAGTCAAAACGATCTTTCGGGGATGGTGGTGATAAAAGTGTGCCAATTTGTTTGCGCCACAAATCATCTGCTTTTTCTAATTTTGTGCGATGGATATTCAATTCATTTGAAAAATAACAAACGAGCGGACGTTTTCCACCTTTTAAATAATCGACGCGCGCTAAACCACCTATAAATAACGATTGCGCTTCGTTTAATTGGTATACACGTTGCTTAATTTCTTTTTTAGGCATAATCGTATTTAATGCCTTTGTCGATACATAATGGGTCATTTGATGTTCTTGAATAATCCCTGGTGTATCGTACATATAGTGATCATCATCAATCGGAATATCAATCATATCCAATGTCGTACCTGGAATACGCGAAGTTGTGACCACATTTTTTTCGCCTACTGTTTGTTCAATCAACTTGTTAATTAACGTTGACTTTCCAACGTTCGTTGTACCGACGATATAGACATCTTGGCCATCCCGATGCTTTTCAATCGTTTGTAATAAATCATCAATACCAATGCCTTTATACGCAGAAATTAAACATACATCTTCGGGGTATAAACCGTATTCCTTAGCTAAACGTCGTAACCATTCAGTAACACGACGCTTATTGATTTGTTTTGGCAATAAGTCAATTTTATTCGCAACTAAAATAATCTTTTTATTGCCGACAATACGTTTGACTGCATGAATAAAAGAACCTTCAAAGTCAAATACGTCGACTAAATTGACGACGATACCCGGTTTGTCTGATAAGCCGTTTAATAATTTTAAGAAGTCGTCACTTTCCATGCCCACATCTTGCACTTCATTGTAATTTTTCAGTCTAAAACAACGACGACAAATGACATCTTCTTTTTCTAAACTTGCTTTTGGAACGTAACCCGGTTTTTGGGGGTCTTCAGATTGTAGTGTTGCCCCACAACCAATACATTTTAAAGTTTCAGTCAATTACGATTCCTCCCATTTAATATAGCCTTTTCTTTTAAAATGCTTTAATAATCGTCGTTCAACTAAACGATTAAATTTTGTGATAAAACCATCAGAATTTTTCACTGGTACGACCATAATTGTATAAAGTCCGTGTCGATTACCACCAAATACATCTGTTAACATTTGGTCTCCAATAACAACTACTTCATCTTTTTGGATACCCATTTGTTCGGTCGCACGGCGTAAAGCTTTACCTCTAGGTTTTTGTGCTTTGAAAATATAATCCACTTTTAAATTTTGGCAAAAAGATTTTACGCGTTGTTCATTATTATTAGAAACAACAGTCACTTTAAATCCTTGTTCATCTAAAGTTTTGAACCAATTTTCAACTTTAGGCGTCGGTTGCGCTTCATCCCAGCCGACTAATGTATTATCCAAATCTGTGATAATCCCTTTGATATTCAATTGTTTCAGTTTGTCAAAATCAATTTCATAAATCGAATTCACATATTGATTTGGTAAAAATAATTGCTTGATGATACCCATGTTCATCCTCCACTTTAAAAGACTTCATTCGTTATATTATAGCATATTTATGTGCAATCATTGCGTGTTTTGTTAGAGTACTTTCACAAGTTCGTTGACCATTTGACTTGATGACTTTGCTGCCACTTTAAGGAAAGCTTCAAATGTCATTCCCGCTTCACCGTCAGCTAAATCAGAAATCGCTCGTGTCACGATAAATGGCACATGAAACTGGTGACATGTTTGCGCAATGGCAGTGGCTTCCATTTCAACAGCTAATGCATTAGGAAAATGTTCCAAAATAGCTTGACGTTGTTCGTTTGTGCCGATAAAACTATCACCTGAAACGATCAAGCCTTCTCTACCATTTTGATTTAAAGTTTTTAAGACGTTATCTACTTTTTCAAATAATGACGTATCTGCATCAAAATAGGTTGGCATACCTGGAATTTGTCCCATATCATAGCCGAACGCCCGTGCATCAGCATCATGATAAGCCACTTGTCGACTAATGACCACATCGCCAAGTGCTAATCCAGGCTGTAATCCTCCCGCTGATCCTGTGTTAATAATACATTGGGGTTGAAAACGATCAATCAGTAAACTTGTAGAAATGGCTACATTCACCTTACCGATACCGCTTTGAGTTAAAATAATATCTTTGTCGTTCAATGTTCCTTTATAAAAAATGGCATGTGCGATTTTAATTTCTTCTACCGCATCCATTTGAGATTTTAAAATTGCTACTTCTTCTTCCATTGCACCGATGATTCCGATCATTCAAATGCCTCCTTAAAAAGTGATGACTTTAATACATATCGTAGCTATTTTATCATATTAAGGGTAGTGAATTCATTTTTATAAGTTGTGATTTCATTTACGAGAACTGAGGCTAAAATGACTGATAATATATGGAGAACTGAATGGCAACGTAAAATGTGTTCTCGATTAATCAAAAAATTTTATGCTTATTCGCCTTAATTAATTTAATATTTCCATATTTTGCTTTATGTTTCTCGTAGGAGAGGGGCTGGAAAACACAATGTCCCAGCCCCGTTCCGAAAAGTTAAAAATCGTCCTGTGTAGTTGGGTGATATAGCTCACAAAAGTGCTTTCTATTTTTTCCCATACCAGTACGTTCCTAAATGAGAGAGACGCCCGAGCCACAATACCAAGCAGCCCTTCCCTTATTAAACACGAGTAAAATTTTGCTTATATTTCTCAAAACAAAAACTCGCCCTCTTTTCAGCCTTATATAATTGATTGCAAAAATGGGTGAGACTCCCGAGGGATCAGATATTTCTAAAACAAAAACTTGCCCCTTTCCCAAAAGTTAGCGTGAGATTGCCACATTGGACGAGACTCTTGAGGGATCAGCTGAACCGGAAAATCCACCAACGCTTCAACAAATGTAACGGTTCAATCAAGCGTTGGTTAGTTGAAGGTTCAGCCCCTAAGAACGCGAGTCCAAGACGGCAATCACAAGCCATTGACATGCTCAGAAAGAGGGCAAGTTATTCAGTTAAAAAATATAGCAAAATTTCCTCTCAACCATGGGTGCGATCATTGACTCCACAATGCAGCTAAACCTTGTAACGAGAAGAAGCCGGTAAAGATTGTAACGAGAACTGCAACAATACCGAATAATAACATCCAAGTCGGGTGTTGATAATCTCCAACGATACGCTTATTTTTCGAAGCAATTAATACAGTACCTAAAATAATAGGAAGAATTAAACCGTTTAACGCACCAGCAATAATTAATAATTTAACCGGACGACCGATAAATAAGAAAATCAATGTCGATACCACGATAAATGTCACGACAACATAATTATCGTACGTTCTCAACTTGTTGTGCATTGTTTTAATAAATGTCGTACTCGTATACGCTGAACCAATAACAGATGACATCGCCGCCGCAAACAGTACGATACCAAAAATATTTTTACCGATTGGTCCAATAGCGTGTTCAAAGACAGAAGCTGGTGGGTTTTCAGGATTTAAAGCGACACCTGTGACAACAACACCAAGTACTGCTAAAAATAGTAAACTCCGCATCACACCTGTTGTTAAAATCGCCGAAATAGCTGAACGATTCACAAATGGTAAGTAGTCTTTCCCTTTAATCCCTGCATCAAGAATACGGTGCGCCCCTGCAAATGTAATATAGCCGCCTACAGTGCCACCTACTAATGTAATAATGGGCAGAACAAGTGCTGAAGGATTTTCTGGCAATACCATACGTTGTGCGGCTTCTACATATGGCGGATTGGATTGAATCATCACATAAGCCACAATTAAAATCATAAGCACGCCGAGAATCATCGTAATGACGTCCATGATTTTCTGGCCATTTTTAGAAATAAAAACGAGAATCGCAATAACCGCAGTAATCGCTGAACCTACACGAACATCTAAACCAAAGATGGCGTTTAAACCTAGTCCAGCTCCGGCAATATTCCCAATATTAAATGCCAATCCCCCTAACGCGATAAGGAAAGAAATAAAAGTACCTAACCCTTTAACGACTTCATTAGCAATTTCTTGACCTCGATAACCCGTTACGACAAGGACACGCCAAATATTAATTTGTGCCCCAATATCAATAATGATAGATAATAAAATTGCAAATGCAAAACTTGCCAAAAATTGTTCAGTAAACACTGCAGTTTGTGTTAAAAATGCAGGTCCAATTGCAGAAGTGGCCATTAAAAAAACAGAGCCGAGTAACAACCTTCGATGCGCTTTAGTGAATACAAATTCACCTGGTTTTTTAATTTGATTGGATTGTTTCTTCATCATTTAACCCCCTAAAGTTACAATATCGACATTCACTTCTGATAAACGCGAACGAATTTCTTTAACGAATTCAAGTGCATGGGCCCCATCACCATGAACGCAAATTGTATCTGCTTCAATCTCAATTACTTCACCTGAAATCGCTTTAACTGTGCCTTCCGTTACCATTTGTACTACTTGCGCAATGGCTTCTTCACTGTCTTCAATCGTTGCGCCTTCTTTTTTACGGCTCACTAATTGACCATCACTTTCGTAACGACGGTCCGCAAATACTTCAGACGCGACTTTAAGACGTTGTGCTTTGCCGGCATCAATGAGTAAAGATTTTGATAATCCGACTAAATACAGATTCGGATCAATATCATACACTGCTGAGGCAATCGTACGTGCAATGGCTTCGTCTCTCACAGCCATTTGATAAAGCGCGCCATGCGGTTTAACATGATTAAGCACCACACCATTAATATCACAAAACATTTTTAAAGCACCTACTTGATAAACGACCATGTTATAAATCTCAGTTAAAGACATATCCATATTGCGTCGGCCAAAACCTTGTAGATCTGGAAAACCGGGATGGGCACCTACACGTACGCCGTTTTCTTTAGCAAGTCGTACAGTTTCAGCCATCACATTTTCATCACCCGCATGAAAACCACAGGCAACATTGGCAGAGGTAATCAATGGTAAAACTTCTCGGTCGTTGCCGATTTGATAGTTACCAAAGCTTTCTCCTAAATCGCAGTTTAAATCAACTTTCATCTTCATTCTCCTCCTTAAAAATACGATGACGATCTAAGAATTTGATGTCTACATCACGTGCATCGCCTTCATAATATGGTGGATAAGATAAGACTGCATATAAGAAATCTGCTGTCGTTGTAAACCCATCAATCACCAGTTCATCTAATGTGACTTTTAATTTTTCAATCGCATGTGCACGATTTTCACCTTTAACAATTACTTTTGCGACGAGTGAATCATAGTATGAAGAAACAGTATAACCACTATAAAGTAAAGAGTCAACACGTACATTGAATCCTTGAGGTAAATGCAATCTTTGAACTGTACCCGGTGTCGGACGAAATGCTTTTTGTGGGTCTTCTGCATTAATTCTCGCTTCAATGACATGCCCATAAAAATGAATATCGTCTTGTGTAAGTGAAAGTGTACCCTCTTGCATAATACGGAGTTGTTCACGTACTAAGTCGACATCTGTGCGCATTTCCGTCACTGTATGCTCAACTTGAATACGTGCATTCATTTCAATAAAATAATACGCATCTTCAGTAACTAAGAATTCAATTGTACCCGCACTGCGGTATTGTGCTGCTTTTGCGACTTTGACAGCATCATTACAAATTTTCTCACGTTTTTCTTCAGTTAATGCACTACATGGTGACTCTTCAATCAGTTTTTGATTTTTACGCTGCACTGAACAGTCCCGTTCCCCTAAATGAATATAACGTGATTGTCCATCTCCAAGCACTTGCACCTCAACATGTTTCGCAACAGGTATAAATGCTTCAACATAAACTCGATCATCATTGAAATATTTGTTGCCTTCACTTTTCGCCTCTTTGAATGCACGTTCAAGTTGTGACTCTTCTTTGACAATACGAATCCCTTTGCCGCCGCCACCACTCGCTGCTTTAATAACGAGCGGATAGCCGATTTCTTCAGCAAGTGTTTTAATTTCATCAACAGATTCGACTGACGATTTAGATCCAGGTATAATCGGCACACCTGCTTCATCAACCGTTTGGCGCGCAGTAATTTTATCGCCCATTCGTTGCATCGTTTCTTTCGTCGGCCCGATAAAGTAAAGCCCTTCATTTTCAACCTTTTCAGCAAACACAGGACTTTCAGATAAAAAGCCATAACCGGGATGTATAGCGTTTGCTTTTGTGATTTCAGCAGCAGCTAATATTTTACGTATATTTAAATAACTGTCTAGAGGGTTCGCTTGGCCGATACAAACTGCCTGATCTGCTAATTTAACATGTAGACTATTTTCATCACCCACAGCATAAATAGCGACAGACTCCATTTTTAGCTCTCTTAACGCACGTATAATACGAACCGCAATTTCACCTCTGTTTGCAACTAATACTCGAAACATCTAATCCCCCCTTTACTTCAATGTTAAAATGACTTGATTAAATTCTATATTTTCACCATGACCGACCAACACTTCTTGAACTTCACCTGACTCATCTGCTGTTACTTCATTCATCACTTTCATCGCTTCAATGTAGCCGATAATATCCCCTTTATTGACTTTATCGCCTACTTTTACAGCAGGTTTAGTTAATTCTTTTTCATCTTGTAAATAAAATGTCCCAATCATCTGAGAACGAATCGCTTTTGTATCATCTTCTGCAGAATCAGTTGTTTGCTGTGTTTGTTCTACGTGTTGGTTTGACGGTTGCGGGTTTTGTGGTGGGGCTACAGACGCTTCTGTTTGTTGAATGGACGATAAATCCAGTTCTAGCTCCATCTCATCATCACGATATTTAAAATGCTTCGCGCCATATTGCTTTAATAAATTTAATGTTTGCTCGATTTGTTTTAAGTCCATGGTATACTATCTCCTTTTAGAACCGTTTTAATTTTTTGTTGTGTAGGTCTAATATTGTGCAGTAAACGTTGAGGTCGTTGACGAATTTGTGCTTTCGCCTCTTCTAACTTTCTATTTTTTCGTGCTAATATTTCATTCGCCTCGTTAAATGTCATCCATTCGAATTTCACCTTATCACCAGGTTGTTTTTGGACAATATCAACAATATCAGAATCAATCACTGTGCCTATTTTGGTATACCCCCCTACTGTTTGTCGGTCGTTGAGCAAAATAATCGGATGACCATCTTTAGGCACTTGGACACTTCCTAATGCGACGGGTTCAGAAATAATATCAGCCTCTGTAAAAGGTTGTATCGTTGGTCCTTTAAGCCGATACCCCATCCGATCTGAATTTTCTGAAATAGTGAATTCGAGCTGCTCAAGTTCTTTAATCGTACGACGTGTAAATGATTCTAGCTGTGGTCCATCCATTAATCCAATCGGTAATTGTCGCGCTTTCGTAAAACTTGAAAAATCACTCGAACGGCCGATGAGTTGATAATCTAAAAATGAAGATTGTGTAGGAATAATATCATTGGCTTTTAATGCACGACCTTTGAAACCACCAATTCCTGTCCGTGTATGTGTCGCATAGCTGCCTTCAAAAAGTGGAATATCTAGTGTTTTCGCAAATCCGATATAACCACGCATCCCGTGAATGACACGCCCTATTTCTAAAACATCATTTTTTTCAACTTTAATGACAGTTTGATGTGGCACAGGTTGCCCATTTAACGTAGCAGAAAATGGCGCACCAGTCATCGCAAATAAGTTTTGATCGAGAAATTTGATCGTTGGGCCAATCATCGTAAATTCTAATGCAGGTTGTCCCTCTGTTTCTAATAAAGTGTTTAAGATTTCATAACTCGGGCGATCCATCACGCCAGCAGGAGAATAACCTTCAAACTGATGGCCTGAACGTCCTTTGTCTTGAACTGTCGTAAACAATCCAGGTTTAATTATTTTAATGGCCATCTTCTATCATCACCCATTCGTCATAGTCTAATTGATTTTTACACACATACTTTTGAATATGTAAAAATTGTTCTTCATTAATGGAATAAAATTTAATTCTGTCCCCAGGTTGATATAAAATTTTAGGCTCCCGTTTCGGATTAAAAACATCAATCGGTGTACGTCCAATAATTTGCCAACCTCCTGGTGAATCAGATGGATATAAACCTGTTTGATTATTTGCTATCCCAACTGAGCCTGCATCAATTTTAATTCTTGGTTCTTCTTTTCTCGGTGTATGAAGCTGAGGACTCAAACCGCCTAAAAATGGAAATCCAGGCATAAATCCAATCATATAAACAAGATAATGATTTTCTGTATGATATTGTATCACTTCATCAACCGTTAAATCGTTATGATCCGCTACAATCTCAATATCTGGTCCCCATTTTCCACCATAGAGAACTGGGATATTCACGATTCTCTTTTGAACCGTATTTACCTTCGTTTGTTGCATGTCGAATGTATCAAGTTGTAGTGCTTGAATTAACGTTTCGAAATCTGTTTGAATGCCATCGAAATACACCATAATCGCACGATAAGAAGGTACAATTTCATGAATGTGTGGATGGTTCATCATTTGAATATGCTCCACTACAGCATTAACATGTTCATAGACCGATTCACTAATTTCGGCTTTGAAGTAGATTATAAAAGATTGCTCGCTAATTTGTCGAAAATGCATGTACATCCCCCTTTCAGAAAGCCCTTACAATTATATATTTTATCATTATACAGTATCAGTGACAATTAAGTATTGATGAATATAAGAGAATAACGCTCGGAATTATCATCCTAACGATCTAGTTAACTTATAAGTATAAAAAATAAGCTGGGATACGATGAAGTTTTCCCAGCCATTTTTCTTATGATGCCTCATATCAAATATTAAATTGTATTATGAGATGATGCTTGTACGCATATCAATTTGCCGCATTGATTAATGAATATCTACAATTTTAACGTTCATTTCGCCGCCATTTGGAAGTGGAACACGTACTTCGTCATCCACTTGTTTACCGATGAGCGCTTGTGCCATTGGAGATTCGTTTGAAATCTTACCATTAAATGCATCAGATTCTGCTGAACCCACGATTTGATAAGACTCTTCGTCGTTACCTGGAAGCTCAACGAATGTTACTGTTTTACCAATTTGGACAACATGGTTGTCACCTGTATCTTCAATGATTAAAGCATGACGTAACATGGTTTCAATACGTTGAATGTCCTGCTCGATAAACCCTTGTTCATCTTTCGCTGCATCGTACTCTGAGTTCTCAGATAAGTCACCAAAACTACGTGCAACTTTAATTTTTTCAACCACTTCAGGGCGTTTGACTGTTTTTAATTCTTCTAATTCTTTTTCAAGTTTTTCGTATCCTTCTTGCGTCATTGGATATTGTTTTTGGTTTTCCATTGTCTGCATCTTCCTTTAACTATGATTTAATCTTTTTTACGTACAAGTGCTTGAATCTTAGTTGTCATGATGTCAATAGCAACTTTATTGGAACCACCTTCAGGAATAATAATATCCGCGAATTTTTTCGTTGGTTCAATAAATTGGTTATGCATTGGCCTCACAACAGTAAGATACTGATCAATTACAGATTCCATTGTACGACCACGCTCTTTAGTATCTCTCACAAGACGGCGTAAAATCCTTAAATCTGCATCAGTGTCTACGTAAATCTTAACATCCATCATATTGCGCAATTCTTCATTCTCGAGCGCAAATATACCTTCTACGATAATAACATCTTTAGGTTGAAATGCAATCGTTTTATCACTGCGCGTATGATTTGTATAGTCATAAGTCGGTACTTCTACACTTTGACCTGACTGTAATGATTTAAGATTTTGGATTAACAAATCATTATCAAACGCAAATGGATGGTCATAATTTGTTTTAAGACGTTGTTCAAATGTCAGATGTGATTGGTCTTTGTAATAATAGTCTTGTTCAATAAGTGCAACACTATGACCTTCTAAATTATTCATAATTTTATTTGTCACAGATGTCTTACCCGAACCAGAGCCTCCAGCAATACCAATGATCGTTGTTGCCATTCTTTAAACTTCCTTTCTCATCATGTTGTTTGGATAAATAGGCTGGTCAACTTTGATTTGCACGATTTGTAGTGGGTGTCGTGCCGCATCAAGTTCATTTCCTTCTTCATCATAAATCTTATCGACGACTTGTTTAAAGGTTTGAATTTCAGGTCCGAAAAACTCGACTTCTTGACCTGGTTTAAAGTGATTTCTTTGTTGGATTGTCGCCATTTGACTGTCTTTATCATAGTCTAATACTAAGCCGATAAAGTCAAATGGTGCTTTTTTACTTGATTCATTTCCAAACATTTGTTCTTCATAACCGGGTGTCCCCTTGAAAAAGGCGGGTGCGGTATCACGGTTTGCACATTTATCTAATTCAAAGAGCCATTCCGGTTTGATTTTGAAGTTTTCTGGGTCTGCAGCGTACGCATCAATCACTTTACGATAAACTGAAACGACTGTTGCAATATAGTGAATAGACTTCATTCGGCCTTCGATTTTAAGTGAGTCGATACCTAAATCCATCATGTTAGGAATGGATTCAATTAATTTTAAATCACGTGGACTCATCGCAAATGGCACGGCATTGCCATCTTCATAATAAACATCGAGTTCGCCGTCATTATCAACTGTTAATAAGTCATAATCCCAACGACAACTTTGGCAACACCCCCCACGGTTAGAATCACGTGCTGTCATATGGTTACTCAATGTACAACGACCTGAATACGCAATACACATCGCACCGTGAATGAAAGCTTCAATTTCGATATCCACTTTATCTTTAATTTCTTGCATTTCCATTGCACCAGTTTCACGCGCAAGTACGACACGGTCTAAACCTTCTTCTTTCCAATATTCTACCGCTTTATAGTTACTTAATGATTGCTGTGTAGATAAATGGATTTCCAACTTCGGCGCGACACGTTTACACGTTTCAATAATTAATGGGTCTGCTACAATAATACCTGTTGCACCTGTTGCTTCTAATTGCTCTAAATAGTCATCAAGACCTTCCATATTTTCATCATGCGCAATAATATTTGTCGTTATATAAATTTTAGCACCGTATCGATTTGCAAATTCAACGCCTTCACGAATTTCGTCCATTGTAAAATTGTCCGCATTTGAACGTAAACCATACTCTTGACCGCCGATGAATACAGCATCTGCACCGTAATGAACGGCGATTTTTAACTTTTCTAAATTACCAGCAGGCGCGAGTAACTCAGGCTTTTTCATTTTCGCTTTCATTGCTGGCTTAACTTCTTCAAGTACCTTCATCCATGCTCTCTCCTATCTTTAGTATACTGTTTGCTTGTAATAGAATCCTTCATCAAACGGTCGATGCTCTGGTTGTATTGCTTCAATTGGGTCTACAAGCATAAATTTTTCATCTTCATACGCTTCTGGATCTTCTTCGTATAAGTCAATCGCTTCACGGTATTGCTCAGTCGCTACATTGATGTATTCTTCTGATTGGAGAATCCCATCAATTTTCAAACTGTCGATTCCCGCTTCAAATAATGGTTCTAGCTCTTCAATTAAACAAATATCGTTCGGCGACATAATATGCGTACCATTATAATCTTCAAAAACTGGATATTTATTATCGCGCTCTTCATCGTAAAGCAATAATTGACTGTCCGTTGCTGTTTCATTACGTTGAATTTTCATTTGACGGTCTTGGAATGTATAGTAGTTACCTAATAACATACGTTTCGATTGGAACATACACGTCATACCATGGACCTGCACTTCAATCTCAACATCACTATTTGCTTTGATGTTCAAGATTTCTTCTAAACTTAACTCACGCGCAAGTACCGCTCTTTTCGCACCACGTCTTCCCCAATAATTACATTGGAAGTGGTTCGTAACGAGTGTTTCTGCATTCCAGTTTAACGGAATTGGATTTTCTTGTTGTTTTACAATCATCACCACTGCAGGATCGCCAAAAATAATTCGATCTACTCTAATTTCATGTAAAAACGCGATATAATCTTCAAGTGCTGGAATATGGTAGTTATGGAAAATACCATTCACTGCAGCATATGCTTTTTTACCAGCATGATGAATGATTTCAACCGCTTTTTTCATCTCTTCTCGATTGAATTCCCCGGCTAATCTTAAGCCAAACTTTTCTTCACCGATAACAAATGCATCTGCCCCTTTTTCAATTAAGGTTTCGATGTGACTTAAAGACTTCGGTGTCACTAATAACTCAGTCATGTTTACTCTCCTTTATTGATATCGCTAGCCCATCATCCATATGAATAAAATTCGTTGTAAAACCTTGCTGTTGACTTAGCCATTGATTGTATCGTTGTACCTTTTTTACCATCTGTTTCACATTGCGACTTCTGACCACGTCAATGTCCGCAACGAAACCATGGTATAAAATATTATCTGTAATCAAAACACCTTTTTCGCGTAATAATGGACTATAAAGCTCAAAAAAGCGTTGTGATTGTGCTTTAGCAGCATCGATAAAAATCATATCATAAATACGGTCATTTACGAGTTCAAATGCTTCTGTCGCATCTGCTTCAATTAAACGAATTTGATCCGCATAACCATATTGACGAATATTTGTTTTCGCTTGTTGAATCATTGCTTCATTACGTTCAATGGTCGTCACGTTAATCGCTTTATCCACTGAAGCGAATTGCATCGCACTATAACCAATGGCACTACCGACTTCTAATATTTCTTTTGGTTGATGTAGACGAATGATTTGTTGAATGAGATCTAAAGAAAGCTGATCGACAATAGGCACTTGATGCGTCTCTGCGTAGTGACGCAATTGGTCGATATCGTTGTCATATTGTTTTAAGCCTAAAAGATATGATTGATTTTTATCTTCCATGTATTTTTGACTTCCTTTTTATATTCTAAAAATCATCAAAAAATAAACCAGCCAAGTTGGACTGATTTAACTTTGATGTCTGTATATGCATCATCACGGATATGGCACACATTGATCCGCTCATTCATAGCACTTTAAAATGACTTCTATACATTTTATCACATAATTGCTAGACTGATAAGCATCAATCCTCATTTTAGTAAAACATTTCATGGAATTTAATAAAGCTCATTTAAAATGTTTTAGAAAGAACGATGACAAAATCAATCACCATTTACGGATTGGGACAAATACCTCCCAACTTATCCCTTATTTTTTATGAAATGAATGGGAGACGAGCTGAACAATCATTTAAAAGAAAAAAAGAGCAGGCACATCTTTCAATGCCTACTCTGTGATTCTCATCAGCTATTAAAGCTCATGATCATGGTCGTGTTCATCATCCATATTCGTATTGACAACTTCTTCAATCATATCCCATTCTTCATCCGTCTCAACAGGTAAAAAGCGTCCGCCTTCTCCTGATTCGTCTGGCTCGTTAATCATAGGAATCAATTCAATTAAATCATCGTCATCTGCTTGTGCGCCTTCTTCTGCAAGGATCACATACTCTTTTTCAAAACCAGGATGATAAAACTCTAACATTTTACGGTATAAGACTTCATTACCTTCTTCATCAAATAAAGTTAATAAAGTTTCGTCATTTTTAATTTCAATTTCTTGATTATGGTTTTCGTTTGTCATATTCGCTCTCTCCTTAATTCAATCCATCTAAATAGCCTTGTAAAATGAAGACCGCAGCCATTTTATCAATCACTTTTTTTCTTTTTGCTCTCGATACGTCGGCTTCTAACAATGAACGTTCTGCAGCCATTGTACTTAAACGCTCATCCCACATTATAATTTCTAAATGAGGCATCCGCTCTGCAAGTGCATCTTTATATTTTAACGAAGCTTCACCACGAAAGCCAATAGAATTGTTCATATTTTTTGGTAATCCAATGACAACCGTACCCACATTTTCCTTTTGTATGATGTCAATTAAGGCATCGATGCCGAGCTCATTTTCTTCTTCGTTAATTTGGAGTGTATCTAAACCTTGTGCTGTCCAACCCATCAAATCACTAATCGCAACACCAACTGTACGGCTTCCAACATCTAACCCGATAATTTTATGTTTAAGCATGCTCGTCCTTACTATGGTTTTGTAAGTAGTATGACACTAACTCTTCCATAATATCATCTCGATCGATACGTCTGATTTGGTTACGTGCTTCGTTATGACGAGGGATATACGCGGGATCACCTGACAGTAAATAACCTACAATCTGATTGACAGCATTATATCCGCGCTCTTCTAGGGTATTGTAGACGTTGTTTAAAACTGTTTCGACATTGTCTTTTGGAAGTTCGTCATAGTTGAATTTCATTGTTTTATCAAAATTAGCCATAGTCTAACACTCCTTAAACCATAATGAGATTACTCTTTCATTTTACATGAATTCAACACTCATGATAACGATTTAATATAGTTTTTAATAAATTGTAATGCTTCTGTTATCTTGTCAGGTTCAGTACCGCCACCTTGTGCCATATCCGGACGGCCACCACCTTTGCCGCCAACGACTGGTGCCATATTTTTAATAAGGTCTCCGGCTTTCACACGATCCGTCAAAGCTTTCGGTACACTTGCAATTAATGAAACTTTACCACCGACATCACTTGCTAAAACGATAATACTATCTTGTAATTTTGATTTAAAGTCATCCATCGTTGTACGCATCGCTTTCGCATTGTCAACCTCAACTTCAGTAATCAGCACGGACATGTCGTTAATCGTTTCGACTTGATCTTTAATATTGCCCATTTTCAATTCATTTAAGGCTTTGTTTTTGTCTTCAATCGTTTGCTTCAATGTTTTTTCATTATATTGAAGTTGTTCAACTTTTTCAATGACTTGTGCATCCGATTTTGCTTTCACTTGTTGCTTCACCGCATTGAATTGATCTAAGTAGTGTTCTAAATAAAGGAATGCATTTTGACCTGTCACCGCTTCGATACGACGGACACCCGCACCTGTACCAGATTCGCTTGTTATTTTAAATAAACCAATTTCTGAGGTATTGCGAACATGTGTCCCACCACAAAGCTCGATTGAAAATGGTTGCATGTCAACAACACGTACGATGTCGCCATATTTTTCACCAAATAACGCCATCGCACCTTTAGCTTTCGCATCTTCAATGTTCATTTCTTGAATATCAACTGGAATACTGTTCCAAATTTCTTCATTGACCATTTGTTCAACTTGCTTGATTTCTTCAGCTGTCATTGGTGCGATATGTGAGAAGTCAAAACGGAGACGGTCACTATCGACTAATGAACCAGCTTGATTGACATGATCACCTAAAACTTTTTTCAATGCCGCATGTAATAAGTGAGTGGCACTATGGTTTTTCATAATTGCCGTTCTTGCTTGACGATCGATCGTTGCAGTGACTTCAGCCGCTTCACGAACTTCACCAAATTGAACGACACCTGTGTGTAAATGTTGACCATTTGGCGCTTTAATGACTTCTGTCACTTGAATTTCAAATTGCGCATTGCTCACCGTACCTTTGTCGGCCACTTGACCACCGCTTACTGCATAGAATGGTGTTTGATCCAAAATAAAATGAATCGTCTCACCTGCATCAGCCGTCGTCACACGTTCACCGTCACGCACGATATCTGTAATTTTCGCATGTGTTTCAAACGCTTCGTAACCTAAAAACGTGCTCGCTGTGTTGATCTCTTTTAACACTTCGCTTTGAACTTGCATCGATTGACTGCTTTGTCTTGCTTTACGTGCACGTTCACGTTGTGCTTCCATATGGTCATTAAATGAATCCATATCAATCGCTAAGCCTTCATTAAGCGTAATTTCTTCAGTTAACTCAATTGGGAAACCGTATGTGTCATATAATTTAAACGCATCTTCTCCCGCAATTGTTTCGTTTGAAGATTTAGCTTGTTTGATTAAGTCGTTTAAAATCGCTAGACCTTCCTCTAGTGTTTCATGGAAGCGTTCTTCTTCAGATTTAATGACACGTGCAATAAAATCTGCTTTTTCTTTTACATTTGGATAGTAAGGTTCCATAATGTCTGCCACAATATCTACCAATTGATACATAAATGGTTCGTTGATTTCTAACGTTTGGCTAAATCTGACCGCACGACGTAATAAACGACGTAAAACATAGCCTCGGCCCTCATTCGCAGGTAATGCGCCATCAGAAATAGCAAAAGCAATCGTACGAATATGGTCCGCAATAACTTTAAATGCGACATCGTTATCTTTATCGACTAAATATTTTTTACCTGAAATGGCTTCAACTTGACCGATAATTGGCATGAATAAGTCTGTTTCATAGTTGGTACGTACGTCTTGGGAAATAGAAGTCATACGTTCTAATCCCATGCCCGTATCAATATTTTTACTTGGTAGTGGTGTATACGTATGATCTTTATTATGGTTAAACTCACTGAATACGAGGTTCCATACTTCTAAATAGCGTTCGTTTTCGCCACCTGGATACATTTCTTCAGCTGGATCATCTTGTCCATACGCTTCACCGCGGTCATAGAAAATTTCTGTATTGGGTCCAGATGGTCCTTCACCAATATCCCAGAAGTTCCCTTCAATACGGATGATACGGTCTTCAGTCAAACCCACTACATTTGTCCATAAATCATACGCCTCAGTATCTTCAGGGTGAATCGTTACATACAATTTTTCAGGTTCCATCGCCATCCAACGTTCACTTGTTAAAAATTCCCATGCAAATTCAATCGCTTCACGTTTAAAGTAATCACCAATCGAGAAATTACCCAACATTTCAAAGAATGTATGGTGGCGTGCAGTGAAACCTACATTTTCAATATCGTTCGTACGGATTGATTTTTGTGCGTTCACGATACGTGGTTTTTTCGGAATTTCACGACCATCAAAATATTTTTTTAATGTCGCAACCCCTGAGTTAATCCATAGTAATGAATCATCGTCAATCGGAACTAATGGCGCTGAAGGTTCAACCATATGGCCTTTCTCAACAAAAAAGTCAATATACATTTGACGAATATCACTTGCTTTTAATTTTTTCATCTTTACAACTCCTTGATTCAAATAGATACAAAAAAACACCCGTCTCTCAAAAAGGGACGAATGTTTCGCGGTACCACCCTAGTTATGGCTATGTTGCCATCACTCATTATCATATACGTGCTCATACATAGTAGCGTTCAATGAATCACACTCGTACATTCTCAGCAACTTGTACGTCTCTGTGAAGTGGATACTCATTTACTCGGCTATGCACTTGAACTTAACTTTGATTATATAAAAAAGGTTTAAACTTTGTCAATTTCTAAAAAGTCATACGGTGTGACTTCACCCATATTAATCATCGGGTGAATTTTAAACATAGTCGCTTCAGTTAAAATAAACGCAGCAGAATCCGTATCAGTATCTACTTCATCCTCACTATCTTCCGGATTAAAATATTGCGTTAAGAACGTTTGTAATTGCGTTAACCGCGTTTGACCTGCAGTCGCTAACCCGATATTAAAAGCATCCGCATCACCTAGAAAAACGAGCGATTGTTTGGCACGCGTTAATCCAGTATATAAAATCGGCTTTTGCAACATTCTAAAATATTGCTTAACAATGGGCATAATAACGATCGGAAACTCTGAACCTTGTGCTTTATGAATCGAAGTACAATAGGCATGGGTCAATTCCGTCAAATCAGAGCGTAAATAAGTAATTTCATTCCCATCATAATCGACGACCACGACATCTTTATTTAAAGCATTTTCCTTTGCCCAAAAAATTCCGACAATGACACCAATATCGCCATTAAACACATTGTCGTTCGGACGATTAATCAGTTGCAATACTTTGTCGCCTTTACGAAATAGGACATCACCAAATTCAATCTCACGTTGCGATTCGTCTGACAATGGATTCAAAATGTCTTGTAAAATTTGGTTAAGCTTTTTAATCCCTGCATTCCCACGATACATCGGTGCGAGCACTTGAATATCTGCCATCGTATAGCCTTTTTGCACAGCATTGTTGACCACTTTTTCTACAACTTGTGGAATTTGATCGGTTTGACATGGAATAAACGAACGATCGTGAAAACGTTGGGTAATATCGACTTTTTCACCGAGTTTCATGCGATGCGCTAAATCAATAATACTGGAGCCGTCCTGTTGGCGATAAACTTCAGTTAAATTAATGCGCGGTAATACATTCGCGTCAATGAGATCTTTAAAAACTTGTCCGGGGCCAACTGATGGGAGCTGGTCTTCATCACCAACTAATACGACTTGTGCATCGATAGGCACTGCATCCATAAATTGATGGAATAGCCAAGTGTCCACCATAGACATCTCATCAATAATAATCAATTTCGCATGAATTTCATTGTCTAACTTGTCTTGTGGTTTCGTATCTTGATTCCACCCTATTAAGCGGTGAATCGTCATTGCTTCTAACCCTGTTGCTTCATGTAAACGTTTAGACGCTCTTCCGGTTGGTGCAGCTAATACGACCGGATAATCATCTTCATCTGAATAGTCATCGTAATCTAATGAGATGCCATGAATTTCTGCGTATAACTGGACAATCCCTTTAATGACAGTTGTCTTTCCTGTACCTGGTCCACCCGTGAGGAGCATAACTTTATGTCGGATAGCATATTCTAAAGCCTCTTTTTGAGAAGGGGCATAATGCACTTCATTGACCTCTTCAATTCCCCCAATATGTAATTGGATATCAGACGCATCAAATGTTGTTAAATGTTCGCGATTGGCAAATATTTTATATAAATTTTGTGTGCTTTTAATTTCCGAATAATAAAGACTTGGGATGGCCACCATTTCATCTTGATTGACTAGACGCTTTTCTTCAACTAATTCAGCCAAAATTTGCGTCATGGTGTCATAGTCGATACTTGATGCTTTGGCTTGAGACAGCAGTTGAATCGTTTCATTGATTAACGCTTCTTGTGGGAGGTACGTATGACCTTGTTTAATACACGTCTCTTCAACTAAATAAAGTAATCCGGCTTTCAAACGATCGGGATGCTCAGGATGAATACCGAGCTGTTGGGCCAGTTGGTCAGCTTTGTTAAAACCAACCCCTTTAATGTCATAAACAAGTTGATACGGATTTTGGTCGAGTACCGTTAACGTATCACTTTTATAAAACTTGTAAATGTCCATCGCAAGCTTTGAACCAAACCCCAGTTCGTTCAATCGAATCATCACTTGTTCACTTTCTTGGTTGGCATAAATCTGCTCGACAATTTGTTGTTGTTTCGCTTTAGACAGTTTAGGCACCCGTTCAATGACAGATTCGTCTTTCAAAATGTCATGAATCGCATTTTCACCTAACGTATTGACAATGGATTCTGCCGTTTTTTTACCAATCCCTTTAAACAATTCACTAGATAAATACGCAATAACGGCATCTTTGGTATGAGGAATTTCTTTTTGAAACGTCTCTGCTTTTAATTGCTGACCATATCTTGCATGTTGCACGACTTGACCTTTAAAAGTGTACGTCTCATCTTCTACCATATTCGGAAAGTATCCAACCACTGTTGCCATATCATCAAAGTCGCCATTTGTTTCTTCAATTTCCACTTTAAGCACTGTATAATGGTTGTCCGCATTATGAAACAAAATCATTTCTACGGTGCCTTTAATAAATGTATGGTCAAACAGTGTTGGATTTTCCATGGTTACGCCTCCTCTTCGGCTTTTATTAATCGAAATGTTTTCAGTGCGTGCTGACTGAGTAAATGTTGTTCATCCATTTGTACTGCACGTTCAAAGCCTTGAATGGCCGCATCGATATTTTCATTGAGCATGTAAAGCGCTAATGTTAAGTTGTATTGTGCGTCTGCATGTTGTGGATCGCGCTCTAATATTTGATTCAAAATCGGTATCGCCTGATCAAACATTTCCAACTCACACATGAGCAACGCAAATTGAAATTGGACTTCAAGATCTTCAAATTGAGCGTCTAACTCTGCTGCACGCATTAAATAAGGCAAGGCTTGCTTCTTAGCGTCGAGCTGGATCAAGGATAGTCCTAGCATATAATGCGTATCTTTATGATCGACATGGTGCGATAAAGCTTCTTGATATAATTTAACTGCTTCTTGAAAACGGTCTTCATTAAAGTAAACATTCGCCAAATTATAATAAATCACACCGTTATCTGGTTTAATCGTCAGTGCACGTTGAAAAAAACGTTCAGCTTTATCAATTTCGCCTGCTTCTGCTAATAACACACCTGAATTGATATAATTTTCGACTTCATCAGGATGTGCTTCAATATTGTTAAAACTTTCTTGTAATGCACGTTCGAATTGTCCTTGTTGAATGAGTTGATGAATCTGTTCAAGTTCCATTTGAATCACCTTTTCCTATACGACATAATCAAGTTGGCCGTCTTTTTTATAGACGTCATCAATTGTTGCACCGCCTAAACATACATCGCCATCGTAAAATACGACAGCTTGGCCAGGTGTAATGGCGCGAACTGGCTCGTCGAACGTCACTTTTACTGCATCGTCACCATGTGCAGTCACAGTAACGCCGACATCTTTTTGACGGTATCTAAATTTGGCCGTACATTTCAACGGCTCAGTTAAGTCTGTTGCATTCACAAATGACACATCAGAAGCGATTAAATAGTCGCTGTATAATGCATCGTGATGGAAACCTTGTTCAACGTATAAAATGTTGTCTTCTAAGTTTTTACCTACGACGAACCAAGGATCTCCATCGCCACCAATACCGAGCCCATGTCTTTGGCCAATCGTATAATACATGAGACCGCCATGTTGACCTTTCAATTCACCATTAAGTGTACGCATTTCACCTGGTTGCGCAGGTAAATATTGCGATAAAAATGTTTTAAAATTACGCTCACCAATAAAACAAATCCCTGTTGAATCTTTTTTCTTCGCTGTGGCTAAATCTTGTTCTAACGCAATTTCACGGACTTTTTGCTTATCGATATCACCAATTGGAAACATCACTTTACTTAATTGTGCTTCAGTCAACTGATTCAAGAAATACGTTTGATCTTTATTGTTATCGACGCCACGTAACATTTCTACTGAACCATCTTCGTGATGACGTACACGCGCATAATGGCCAGTCGCTACATAATCCGCACCAAGTTTTAATGCATGGTCTAAAAAGGCTTTGAATTTAATTTCTTTATTACACATGACATCTGGATTCGGTGTACGTCCTTTTTTATATTCATCTAAAAAGTACGTAAACACTTTATCCCAATACTCTTTCTCAAAATTGACTGCATAGTAAGGGATGCCGATTTGGTTACATACCGCAATCACATCATTGTAATCTTCTGTCGCTGTACATACGCCAAACTCATCCGTATCATCCCAGTTTTTCATAAATATACCGATCACATCGTAGCCTTGTTCTTTCAATAGATGGGCAGTTACTGAACTGTCTACACCACCTGACATGCCGACTACGACACGTGTGTTTTGGTTGGTCACTATTGTTCCTCCTTAAATTTTAAATATATTTTCTGTATTTCAATCACAATTTCTCTAATATCTGCTTCAGTGACTTGTTCATTTAAACTAATCCGAATCGAATGATCCACACGTGATGATTGTTCGCCATACATCGCTAACAAAACGTGGGAAGGAATCGTTGAACCAGCAGTACAAGCGGATCCTGATGAAACATAGACGCCTGCTAAATCGAGTAACGTTAATAATGTTTCCACATCGACAAATGGGAAATGCAAATTAATAATATGGTTCGTCGTATCAATCATTGAACCATTGTATTCAAATGGAATTGCACGTTCTTGTAAACCGACGATCAATTGTTCTTTTAATCGTGTCAAATGCACATTATTATCATCACGTGAAGCTTCAGCTAAAGTTAACGCTGTCGCAAGGCCTACAATTTGCGGTACATTTTCAGTTCCAGCACGACGTTTCGTTTCTTGTTCGCCACCTAATTGCGGATATGTGATGCGTGTGCCCGTTTTAACATAAAGAACGCCGACCCCTTTAGGACCACCAAATTTATGCGCCGTCATACTTAATGCATCGACAGCTAATTCTTCTACATCAATTGGCAAATGACCGACTGCTTGAACGGCATCCATATGAAAGTAGACGTCATGGTCAGCTAACACGTCTTGGATGTCATAAACATGCTGAACTGTACCGACTTCATTATTTACGAACATGATTGACACGAGCGTCGTATCTTCACGTATACTTTGTTTTAACTGCTCTAAATCAATGAGTCCTCCAGCATCAACGTCTAAATACGTCACTTCAAACCCTTGTTGCTCGAGGTATTCGAAAACATGCAGTACAGAGTGATGTTCAATCTTTGTCGTAATGAGATGCTTCCCTTTTGCTTCGTTTGCATAGGCAATGCCTTTAATGACAGTATTGTTAGACTCGGTTGCCCCACTGGTAAAAATGACTTCATTCGGTTTCGCATTTAAATATTGTGCAACCGTTTTCCTTGATTCATCTAGTAATCTTCTCGCATCTCGCCCTTGTGAATGTATCGAAGAAGGATTACCAAAATGTGTTTGATAAACAGCCATCATTTTTTCAGCAACTTCAGGTTTTACTGGCGTTGTTGCCGCATAATCTGCATAAACACCCATCATTACGTCAGCCCTTTCTTATAATCAATGTTCCTATTTTAGCACTTGCTTTCTAAAAATTCTAGTACAGTGATTGCGTGTTTTTTTACGTTTATAATCATTTCTATTGTAATCTTTACATCTTTATAATTCAATGTATGCCAAAAAGCAGTTTTTGTGAGTTGAAGATGAGACAAATGTTATACTAGCGCTATGAAAAGGAGTGTTATAACGATGCCAAATCCTATGAAATACTCAGCATTAAATCTTGTTCCGATTAGAGAAGGAAATAATGAAAAAGAAGCAATCGCACAAATGGTGGCACTCGCTCAGCATTTAGAACAAAATCAATACGAGCGATTATGGATTGCAGAACATCACAACGCACCTAACCTTGTCAGTTCAGCGACTGCATTGCTCATTCAACATGCATTACACCATACGAACGAATTGAGAATTGGCTCTGGAGGGATTATGTTACCGAATCATGCCCCGCTTGTCGTAGCTGAACAATTTGGTACGTTAAGCACGTTATATGGAGATCGTGTAGACCTTGGCTTAGGGCGCGCACCTGGGACAGACATGGCAACCGCAAGTGCACTCCGTCGTAATCAACATCAAGGTGTGTATCAATTTCCTGACGAAGTGCAACAGTTACTGCAATATTTTGGTCCAGATACGAAACAAGGCTATGTCAAAGCCATTCCTGCAGTTAACAAAAATGTACCGATTTATATTCTCGGCTCTTCAACGGATTCTTCACATTTAGCTGCTAGAGAAGGATTACCTTACGTTTTTGCAGGTCATTTTGCACCACAACAAATGCAAGAAGCTATTGCAATTTATAAAGACCTTTTTGAGCCGTCCGAATATTTACAAGAACCCTATATCATCGTTTGTTTAAATGTCATTATGGCAGACTCGGATGAAGAAGCGCAGTATCTTGCTACGACCCAATCTCAAATCTTTGCAAGTATTCTAAGAGGTAGAATGAACAAAATGCAGCCCCCTACTGAAGATTTGAGTCAACTGTTATCACCGAGAGAAATCGCAATGGCTGAAGCCCGTCTACAGCACTCACTAATTGGTGATAAAGCATCTGTTAATCAACAATTAGACGCCTTTTTACAAAAACACGGGTGGATTGATGAGATAATGGCCATCAGTTATATTTATGACACTGCCTTGCAACATCGCTCATATCGCTACTTTAAAGCATTGATTGACGAACGTAACGAAAAACGATAAAGCATCATGCTATTTACAGTAATACTTTATTTTTGGTACACGCCATTGAACTTGCCAACGTTTCATATTTGATGAGAAGCGTTGGCAAGTTTGTTTTTGGCGTTAATGACATGATTGTGCAACATCTCGCTACCCAATGTAAAATATAAGTTGTGTACATGGATAAGCATTTCGTGATTCCCATACCTCATGCCCCACAATGATCACATCAACAGCATCAAAAAAACGGCTGCAGGCATCTACCCACAACCGTTGTCATTGATTGATTATTTATTACCGCCAGTAAATTTATCTAAAGCATCTTTCGCTTTATCGACTAAACTACCGCCATCTTTATTATCTTTGTTGTCACCTTTTTGACTATCTTGATATTTATTATAAGCGTCTTTTGCTTTGTTTAAATATTCTTCGCCTTGTTTTTTATCCATTATACTCATCCTTTCATCATGATTTTTAACCCAAAATTATTTCTTAAACTTATCAATCATGTCATTTGCTTTATCTTTTACATTTTCAACGACTTCTTTAGCTTTACCAGAAGCTTTATCTTGCTTACCTTCATTTTCTAATGATTCGTTGTCTGTTACATTACCGACTGTTTCTTTGATGTTACCTTTAGCTTGTTCGAATTTGTTCTCTTGATCTGCCATAAGTAATGCCTCCTTAAGAATGTTTCAATGTAACTATTCCACATTCTCCAGAGGCTTAAACATCCTATTAAAATTCTTCGTAAACAGCAGGATCTTGGTTCTTGCGTCGACCGTCAGCACGCGTCAATTGGTCAATCGCTTGTAAATCTTCATCCGTGATATGGAAATCGAAAATGTCAAAGTTCTCAAGTTGACGTTTTGATGATGTCGCTTTCGGTATCGGCATGACACCATTTTGAATATGCCATCTTAAAATGACTTGAGCGACTGTTTTGTCATATTTTGATGAAAGTTGTTTTAATACAGGTTCATCCATCACACCATTGTCTCGACCTAATGGACTCCACGCTTGTGTCAAGATGCCTTTCTCTTCATGATAGGCAATCATCTCTTTTTGGTTAAAATAAGGATGTAACTCAATTTGGTTAATTGCTGGTAACACACCTGTTTCTTTTTCAAGTTGCTCAATATGTTCAGGTAGGAAATTACAAACACCGATATGTCTGACTAATCCAGATTTTTGTGCTGCAATCATTGCTTTCCATGCTTCTACAAATTTACCTTGTTTTGGATTAGGCCAATGAATTAAGTAGAAATCAAGATAGTCTAAACCAAGACGATATAATGATTCTTGAATCGTTTCATAAACATGCGATTCACTTTGGTAGCGTCCGGGTAATTTTGAAGTGATCCAAATCTTGTCTCGCTGCACGTGACTCTGTTGAATCGCTTTGCCAACAGCGCCTTCATTTTCATAATTGTATGCGGTGTCTAATAAACGATAACCCATATTCAATGCATCCGTCATCGCATGCGCACCTTTTGTTCCATTTAATTTATATGTACCGAAGCCTAATTGATCGATAAATTGTCCATCTTTCAAAGTAAACTGTTCCATAATATCCTCCTTAAATTCTGGCAAAATGCGCTTAATGAGATTAAATATAAAACATGTAACCTTCTAAAGCATCTTTATCCTGATATTCAGCAAGAGATTGTAATGTCGTTTGATCAAGTACCTCCCTCACCGCATTACGCATACGTAGCCATAATTGTTGTTGACCAGGCGGTTCAGATTCCATACGTTCTACGATAGTCAATGGGCCTTCGAGTAAGCGGATAATATCACCCGCAGTAATTTCAGTCGCTGGCATCTTTAATTCATACCCGCCCTTTGCACCTCTTACACTTCTAATGAGACCCGCATTTCTAAGTGGGCCTACGAGTTGTTCTAAATAGAGATCACTTAAACCATTTTCTTCAGCGATCGTTTTCAATGACACACAACCAGATCCGTGTCGTTTAGCTAAAGCGATCATTAATGTTAAACCATATCTTCCTTTAGTGGATATTTTCATTTTTACCTCACCTTACATCATCCGATTTATTTTTATTTTAGCATTTTTTATATTAATATAATACCATTGTATATAAGAGTACAAAACTAATAACAATGGAGGGATAACGATGTTGACTGAACCACTCGCTTCCAGAATGCGTCCACGGAATATCGATGAAGTCATTGGACAACAACATCTCGTTGGAGAAACTGGGATTATTCGTCGTATGGTCAATGCGAAAAGGTTGTCATCTATGATATTTTACGGTCCTCCAGGCATTGGAAAAACAAGTATTGCTCAAGCGATTGCAGGCAGTACCGCTTTCAAGTTTAGACAATTGAACGCTGTAACGAACACGAAAAAAGATATGCAAATGATTGTTGATGAAGCGAAAATGTCAGGACAAGTCATTTTATTACTGGATGAAATTCATAGATTAGACAAAGCGAAACAAGATTTTTTATTACCCCATTTAGAAAATGGAAAAATTGTGCTCATCGGTGCAACAACTTCCAATCCATATCATGCAATTAACCCAGCGATTCGTTCAAGAGCCCAGATTTTTGAATTATTTCCGCTCGATAAAGATGATATTAAAGTCGCTTTATCCCATGCATTGGAAGATGAAGAAAGAGGCTTAAAGCAATTTGACGCTACCATTGACGATGATGCGTTTGAATATTTTGCAACACAAAGTCAAGGTGATGTACGCAGTGCTTTGAACGCTTTAGAATTAGCAGTATTAAGCGCAAATGACACCCCACCTCATATTACATTACAAGACGCGGAAGATTGTTTACAGCGTGGGGCATTTTTAAGTGATAAAGATGGGGATATGCATTATGACGTGATGAGTGCCTTTCAAAAGTCTATTCGTGGGAGTGATGTCGATGCGGCACTTCACTACTTGGGACGACTCATACAAGCAGGAGACCTTCCTACGATTGCAAGAAGATTGCTTGTGATCAGTTATGAAGATATCGGTTTAGCTTCTCCGAGTGCTGGTCAACGGACATTAGCTGCAATCGAATCTGCTGAAAGGTTAGGATTTCCAGAAGCCCGTATTCCGCTCAGTCAAGCAGTCATTGAACTATGTCTATCACCAAAATCTAATTCAGCAATTCGTTCTATTGATGCTGCGTTAAGCGACATTCGTAGAGGGCATGTCGGTCAATTGCCGGATTATTTAAAAGATGGCCATTACCAAGGGGCGAAAGCATTAGGACGTGCAGTCGGCTATCAATATCCACACAACCATCCAAATGGCTTCGTGGCACAACAATATTTGCCGGACTTGTTGAAAAACAGACAATATTACACGCCTAAAGAGACGTCGAAGTCAGAGCAACAGTTTAAACAAATATACGACAATATTAAACAGCAGCAAAATGAATTGTAAAAGTGAATTTCAATATGAACAAGGGCTCTGACGTGATGATATCTGAGCCCCTGTTCATATTTCCAATTTATTTATCTTTAATACGTTGTACGGTGATGTCTTTTAAAATGTGATTACATACATAACTTGCACATATTAAACCGACGACACTTGGCACATAAGCATTAGATGATGGCGGCATTTGTGCTTTCCGGTTTTTACCTTGCGCATCGCCCACTACCGCCTTCACGTCTTCACGAATCACGATTGGGCTTTCACCTGAAAAGACAACTGGAATCCCTTTTTTAATCCCTTTTTGCTTTAATTTATTTCGAATGATACGCGCGATAGGATCCGTATGTGTTTTTGAAATGTCAGCAATTTCAAATTGTGTTGGATCTGTTTTGTTCGCCGCACCCATACTTGAAATGATTTGAATACCACGCGCTAAACATTGTTCCATTAAGTGCACTTTATAAATAATGGTGTCGCTCGCATCAACAACATAATCGATATCATAATCTTCAAAAAGTTGTTCGTACGTTTCTTCCGTGTAAAACATATGTAATGGCGTCACTTTACAGTCAGGGTTAATTAAGCGAATACGTTCTTCCATCAAACTCACTTTACTTTGTCCTACTGTTGTCGTTAACGCATGCAATTGGCGGTTGACATTTGTAATATCTACATCATCTTTATCTATTAAAATAATATGCCCGATGTTCGTACGTGCTAAAGCTTCTGCAGCAAAAGAACCTACCCCACCGACACCTAATACAGCGACTGTTGTTTGTTTTAATTTGTCGAGCCCTTCTTGTCCAATAGCCAGTTCGTTACGAGAAAATTGATGTTTCATATTAAACTCCTTTAATTACAAATTCATATCCCATTTTAAATGAACACATAAAAAATACGCAAGACACGAAGCCTTGCGTACCGATAGATCCGTTATGCCGTAGTTGTAAAGTGCTTGATCATTTTGGCCTGCTATATACAGGTGGGTGCCCTGTTTCTTGTTTTGCACGTCCTCCTATAGAGGCGTGTGCGCTGCAAGAAAACCCATTGGGCTCCCTGATCAAAGAGTGTTAGGTCAAAATACATAAAGCGAACTTACGAACACTACAGATGACTATCTTATGAATTAATCATATCACACTTTAATGATTATTCAAGAAAAAAGTTTGCACACTGTGTTTTTAAATTAATGTTTGATACGTAATGATAATTCGTCTAATTGTCTTTCTGATACTGGACTCGGTGCATCTGTCATTAAATCTGTCGCAGATGCTGTTTTAGGGAACGCAATCGTATCACGTAAGTTTGTACGACCACTTAAAATCATAACGAAGCGGTCTAAACCTAGAGCGATACCACCATGTGGAGGTGCACCATATTTGAACGCATCTAATAAGAAACCGAATTGTTCTTGTGCTGCTTCATCAGAGAAACCTAATGCTTTAAACATACGCTGTTGAAGTCCACCATCATGAATACGAATAGATCCGCCACCTAATTCGAAACCATTTAATACAAGGTCATAAGCTTGTGCTTGCGCTTGTTCAGGGGCTGTTTCTAATAAATCAATATCTTCTACTTTAGGTGATGTGAATGGATGGTGTGCTGCAACGTAACGACGCGCTTCTTCATCGTATTCAAGTAATGGCCAATCTGTCACCCATAAGAAGTTATATTGTTCTGGATCAATGAGGCCACGCTCTTTTCCAAGTTTATTACGTAATGCACCTAAACTTTGGGCAACGACATCTTTAGAATCAGCAACAAATAAGACTAAGTCACCCGCTTTAGCACCTGTTAATGCTTGTAATTTCGCAACATGATCCTCTTCAAAGAAACGTGCGATTGGACCATTTAAACCGTCTTCAACTACTTTCACCCATGCTAAGCCTTTCGCACCATAAATATTCACAAATTCTGTTAAACCGTCAATCTCTTTACGTGTATAGTCAGGTGCAGCATTTTCAACAACGAGCGCTTTCACTTGACCGCCACTTTCTACTGCGCCTTTGAATACTTTAAAGTCCATCATTTGACCTAATTCTGAGACGTCTAACAATTCCATACCAAAACGTGTATCAGGTTTATCTGTACCATAGCGTGACATTGCTTCAGCATAAGTCATACGTGGAAAAGCATCAGTCATTTCAATACCTTTTACATCCGCAAGCACGTTTTTCACCATCGCTTCACCTAATTGCATCACGTCTTCTTGCTCAACGAAACTCATCTCAATATCGATTTGCGTGAATTCAGGTTGACGGTCAGCACGTAAGTCTTCATCACGGAAACATTTGACGATTTGGTAATATTTATCAAAACCACTGATCATTAATAGTTGTTTAAACAATTGTGGTGATTGTGGTAACGCATAGAATTCACCGTCATGTACACGTGAAGGCACGAGATAGTCACGCGCACCCTCTGGCGTAGATTTCGTTAATACAGGCGTTTCAACATCATAGAAACCATCGCCATCTAAAAATTGACGGATGGAACGCGTGATTTGGTGACGCATTTTAAATGTTTGCGCTAATTTTTCACGACGTAAATCGAGATAACGATATTTCAAACGGATATTTTCATCCACGTTTAAATTTTCTTCGTTAATTGAAAACGGTGGTGTTTCTGATTGATTAATAATTTCAATCGATTTCGCTTGGACTTCCACTTGTCCTGTTTTAATTTTAGGATTGATTGTTTCATCGTCTCTTTTAGTGACTGTCCCTGTAATTTCAACGACATATTCAGAGCGGATGCGTTCAGCGACTTCAAGCGCTTCTTTTGAAAAGTCTGGGTTGAAAACGACTTGCACATAACCTTCTCTATCTCTTACGTCTACAAAGATAAGGCCGCCTAAATCACGACGGTTATGGACCCATCCTTTCAACGTAATTTCTTGTCCTAATAATTCTTCTGTCACTAAACCACAGTATGTCGTGCGCTTTGCCATTATTCTTTACCTCCATGAATATAACTTTCTATTTCTTCAAATTTCATCGTTTGAGATTCACCTGTCGCCATATGTTTCACAGCAACTTCACCGGCTTCAAGTTCTTGATCCCCAATTACAATCGTATACGTAGCATTCAGTCGATCTGCTTGTTTCATTTGACCTTTCAACTTGCGAGATAAATAATCTTTATCCACAGAAATGCCAGCGTGTCTGAGGCGGTTAAGGAGTGTGACTGCGAAATCATCCGCTTTCTCTCCCATCGTTGCTACAAACAAATCGATGTGCTGCGTTTGTGGGAATTCAATCCCTTCTTCTTCTAGTGCCAACAATAATCTTTCAATACTTAATGCAAACCCGATTCCCGTTTCACTCGGTCCATCTAACAATTCAAGCAAACCATTGTAACGGCCACCGCCACATAAAGTCGTAATCGCACCATCATAGGCTTCATTATCCATCATCAATTCAAATGCAGTGTGCGTGTAGTAATCCAAACCTCTTACTAATTTTGGATCCACTTCATATGGCACACCTAGACGATCTAAGTGTGATTTAACCGCTTCGAAATAATCTTTGGAGTAATCATTTAAAAAGTCTGTAATGGACGGTGCTGTCTGAATTTCAGGCTGATGACGATCCACTTTACAATCTAAAATACGCATAGGATTCGTTTTGATACGTTGTTGACAGTCTTTACAATAATTGTGAATGACCGGTTGGAAATGTTCACGTAATGCATTTTGATAATCCACGCGTGACTCTGCATCCCCTACACTGTTAATCACTAATTTTAATTTTTTTAGACCGAATGATTGGTAGATGTGCATCACCATAGCAAGTACTTCTGCATCCATACTTGGGTTTTCAGCACCAATCGCCTCTACGCCAAATTGATTAAATTGACGGTAACGCCCTTTTTGTTTTCTTTCATAGCGAAACATCGGACCATTATAGTACAATTTTACCGGTTGGTTCGGTAAACCTTGCATTTTATTTTCAATATAGCTACGTACGACTGCAGCTGTTCCCTCAGGACGTAACGTAATACTACGATCTCCTTTATCTTTGAACGTGTACATTTCCTTTTGTACAACATCGGTAGAGTCCCCCACACCGCGCGCAAATAAATCGGTACTTTCAAAAATTGGGGTTCTGATTTCTTGATAATTATAAACTTCCATCAATTTGTGCAATTGGTTTTCGATATAGCGCCACTTCGCAGTTTCTTCAGGTAAAATATCTTGCGTCCCACGTGGAATGTGAATCATCTTTATCGCTCCTTTTCATCTCTATTCTTAACTTCAGCCATTTGTGTGAATAAAAAAACGCCCCCTGTATGCACTAAACATACAAGGGACGTACTTTATTTTGCCGTGTTGCCACCCTAATTAAGAACAATCCAATAGAGACTGTTCTTCACTCTAGGCTCTTAACGCGAGCGACACGACCTTACTTTCATAAAGTACCTTTCCTTGTGTTCATCTCACTAAGCACGACGGTCTATCTTTCAGCCAATGGATAGACTCTCTTCTGACATCGTTATTTGCTTAGTTCATTCAAGAATACAAACGGTGTTAAATATAAAATTCATTTTTAATCATACCTGTTTTTCCAGTCAGTTTCAAGCCATTAACTTAAAAAATAACTTTCTAACCCGTCAACAATCGCTTGTTCAACGATTTGACGATGATTTTTGTCTTTCATCATTACGGTGTCAGTCGGATTACTAATATACCCCAGTTCAAGTAGCACAGCAGGCATTTCTGTTTGTCGTAACACTTGATAATTTTCTTGTCTCGTGCCTCTATTCGATAACATTGCTTTCTTTTGTATGCTTGCATTTAATGTTTGCGCGAGCCCTTCTTGTTGTTCATGAAACCAATAGACAGTTGCACCATTGGCATTCGGTGTTTCTAGAGCATCATTATGAATACTAATAAAGACATCACCTTTAAGATTACGATCTTTTAATTTCACATATTCATCCGTTGAACGCGTCATTTTCACGTTTGCGCCCTTCTTTTCAAGCAATGATTTCAGTTCTAACCCTGTTTTCAATGTGATATCTTTTTCTAAAGTTTTGTCACCTTGTCGACTCGAAGCACCTTGATCACCACCACCATGGCCTGGATCAAGGACAATCGTTTTATTTCTCAATGGATTCGCCTGTGGATTGACATCTGCAGGTATGTCGAGATTCGTATGCCATCCCGCAATCCATCCTTTTTGCTTGCCATTAGCTGAACGGACTTCAATCCATTTTCCTTTTTTACCAATTTGATGAAATTCATCGCCTTTATGCACTTGATACAGTACAGGAAACGCTGCGTTTGGACCTGTTCGAATTTCCGCGTCCTCGATTAAATTGATATGATCATCGTCACTATGTCTCAACACAAAATACGACACGACAAGAATACCCACAATTGCAATCGTAAAGCAAGCGCCATAAAAACGTTGCGGATGAATGCGTTTTTGTTTTAACCACTGATCAACCTTTTTCATACGACTTTGCCATCTTCACTCTCATAAATAATCGTCACAGGACCATCATTTTGAATACTGACAAGCATATCTGTTCCAAATTCACCCGTCTCAACTGGAATTTGAAATGCACGTAGCTGATCATTAAAATATTCGTACAGTTCATTTGCTTGATCAGGTGCCATCGCTTGTGTAAAGCCTGGGCGATTTCCTTTTCTCACATCCGCATACAATGTAAATTGCGAAATAGATAAAATCTCACCATTGATTTGTTGAATATTTAAATTAAGTTTTTCGTTCTCATCTTCAAAAATTCGAGAGTTCGCAATTTTTTTCGCTAAAACTTCCGCATCTGCTTGCGTGTCCCTTTCACCAATACCGACGAGTAAACAAAATCCTTGTTGTATTGTGCGCTCTATTTGATGATTTTTAACACTTGCAGATTGAACTCTTTGTACAACGATTTTCATCTTTATGCACTCCTAATTCCAAACTCGCGTCACTGTGTAAATATCCCCGAGTTGTTTAATTTTATCTGCAACTCTATAAACTTCATGTACATTTTTTACCATAATACTTAAATTAATGACAGCATTTCTATCAACGTCTGATTTCCCAGCAACTTTAATCAACTGACTCGAAGTACTGTTCACAGCTTGAAGTACCTCATTGAGTAAGCCATTACGATCATATGCAGTCACTTCTAAATCGACTTGATATTTTTGTGAAGCATCTTTAGATTTCACCCATTCTACATCGATTAAACGTTCATTTTCGTTTTTAATATTCGGGCAGTCTGTACGGTGAACTTTAATGCCGTGACCTTTCGTAATATAGCCGACAATACGGTCACCAGGAATCGGATTACAGCATTTTGATAATTTAATAAGGACATTATCTAATCCTGCTACATAGACGCCTGAATCTGTCGTAATCGAATCTTTAATCGGTGCAGCTTTTGTTACTTCTTGCGCTTGATTCAATGCTTTTTGTTTATGTTCAATACGTAAACGCTCAGACAGTTTATTCACGATTTGTAATGCTGTCACACCACCAAAACCAACTGACGCATATAAATCGTCTTCATTAGCGAAATTGTATTTATCATTCACAATTTTAATATTTTTTTCAGTTAGTAACTCTTCTGGTCTAAAACCTTGTTCTTTCAATTCTGCTTCGACCATAAACTTCCCTTTTTCAATATTGGACGAGCGGTCTTGCTTTTTGAAGAAACTTTTTATTTTACTTTTCGCACTTGACGAACGGACAATTTTCAACCAATCTCGACTTGGGCCATACGAATGTTTACTCGTACGAATTTCAACAATGTCCCCAGTTTGGAGTACATAATCAATCGGTACAATTTTCCCGTTAACTTTGGCACCAATCATTTTATTACCCACTTCACTATGGATGGCATACGCAAAATCAATAGGCACTGCGCCATAAGGTAATTCAATGACATCACTTGCCGGCGTAAACGCATATACTTTATCACTTTGTAAATCGAACTTCATCGACTCGATAAATTCTTGGGCATCTGAAGACGTATGATCCGTTTCTGCAATATCTTTTAACCAATTTAACTTTTTATTATAGTTTTCATTATCTTTATCAATTTGCTTGCCTTCTTTATAAGCCCAGTGTGCCGCAACACCATGTTCTGCAATTTCGTGCATCTCAAATGTTCGAATTTGAATTTCAAGAGGATCACCATTAGGGCCTACAACTGTTGTATGTAAGGATTGATACATATTTTGTTTTGGCATCGCAATATAATCTTTAAAACGGCCTGGCATCGGTTTCCATAAAGTATGTACCAAACCTAAAACGGCATAACAATCTTTAATCGAATGAACGATGACACGGACAGCAAGTAAATCAAAAATTTGATCGAATTGCTTTTTTTGCTTCATCATTTTGCGATAAATACTATAAATATGTTTCGGACGGCCATTAATGTCACCAGCAATATCCATAATATCCATTTCTTTGCGGATATTTTCAATCGCATTTTCAATATACGCTTCACGTTCACTACGCTTTTTCTTCATGAGATTGACAATTCTGAAATACTGTACATTGTCGATATATCTTAATGCAATGTCTTCAAGCTCCCATTTAATCGTATTGATCCCTAAACGATGTGCTAATGGCGCATAAATCTCTAATGTCTCTTTAGAAATACGAATTTGTTTCTCACGAGGCATCGCACGTAATGTTCGCATATTATGTAAACGGTCTGCCAATTTCACTAAAATGACACGCACGTCTTTAGCGATGGCAATGAATAATTTTCTATGATTTTCAGCTTGTTGCTCTTCTTTTGAACGGTACTTCACCTTTTTCAATTTGGTTACGCCATCTACAATCGTTGCAATTTCTACATTAAACATTTCCGCGACATCATCAAAAGTGTATGGCGTGTCTTCAATCACATCATGTAAAAAACCAGCAACAATCGTAGGCCCATCAAGATGCATTTCTGTTAGGATACCTGCGACTTGGATGGGGTGCATAATATATGGTAAACCGTTTTTACGAAATTGTCCTTCGTGTGCCTTATAAGCGATATGATAACTTTTGAGCACGTATTCATACTGCTCTTTATCGAGATATTGTTTCGCTTTGTGTAAAACTTCGTCAACACTATATGGATATTCGTTATTCATATGGTCACCCCCACGTTATCAATAATAATACTATCATACTACATGATTTGAAATAATTGAACCGAATCATGAAGCATATTGATGAGAAATTCCGCTTTGGATGTAATCATTTTTGCTTTTTGAACATGTATTCCTTTTTGAACATGTATTCCTTTTTGAACATGTCACATGCATGCGATTGCCGTCCTGGACTCGCGTTCCCAGGGGCTGATCCTTCAACTAACCAACGCTTTGATTTTACGGTGACACTTGTTGAAGCGTTGGTGGATTTTCCGGATCAGCTGTTCCCTCGGGAGTCTCGTCCGTCCGTCAATCATGCATGAATAGCAGTATGGAAAGGTGAGCACCTCATGTACACGACAAAATCAACGTCATCAAAATACTTAGTCTATTCTTAGCAAATTTTGTAGAAATCGTAGGCACAATAAACTCTGGCACATCAAACCACTAAAACATCACTATAATCAAGCGCAGTCAATTACACGAACATCTTTTGTAAGAAGCCTTGTTTACGTTGTTTTAAAAGGTCGATTTTTTGAGATTGGATTTCGATTTGTCGATCCAGCTTACTGAAGAAATTACCTATTTTTTGTTGTTCAAGTATTATTGGTAAAGAAAATTTAAATTTCGCGTATTCTTCACTGTTAATTCCTGGCTGCCCTGATCTAACCGACATGACTGATACCCAGTTTTCGAATTGTTTTGTTAACGTGTTATGGTATATGAAATCGGCCATATTTCCTTCCTTGATTTCAAATTTTATGAGGAAGCCTGCGAAATAATACTTTTTATCTAAATCAAAATCTCTATGGATATATGACTTTCCTGTACTGGCACCTGTTCTTGCAAATAAAATATCATTTTCCTTAAGTAAGTATTTTTTATCAATTCGGTCTGGAGAAGTAAATTGATCTTGATTAAGTTTCCTACTTACTTCATTAATATCAGTTATTCTCACATATACATTTTCCCCATCAAATTCGGTTGCTGTCGCTCCAATACCGTACACCCCTTTATTGCTTATATCCCCTAGTTCCTTCTCTTCCCACGCTGGATATTCTTCTCCATTTTCATCTTTAAACCGAAGTTTCTGTGAGAAAATCTTTTGCATATAGCCTTTTTTCTGTTCTACTAACAAAGCTAATTTTTCTTCCTCTAACTCAATTTGTCGATCAAGTTTACTGAAGAAATCGCCAATCTTTTGTTGTTCTTCTACCTCATCTGGTAAGTTAAACTTTATTTTACTGATTTCATTAAAGTTCAGTCCTTCTCTGCTACCACCACTTTGTGCCATAAATATCCTTTTTTGTCCCTTTGGTGATATTATAAACTGGCCTATAAAATTATAGTTGTAATGTTCTTTTAACCTTATTATACACACATGTTGATTTAAATTAGCATAACCTTCTTTTATTGTGTTCACTGTACTTCTACCAATGGAAGCGCCTGTAATATTCAATAAAATATCTCCATAATAAGTTCTACTATTTTTCATATTTTCATCTGTATTTTCATCAATATAAACCAATTCGCTTAAATCCAATATTCCATACTGCACGTTTTGACTTCTAAGAAATGGGATTCCATTATTTAGATACACTGAACTACCACCCAATGGCGTTTTTCCACTACCTATCTTTGTTGTAGCTTCACCTAAAGTTATAATTCTCCACTCATCTTCAAACTCAGGAAATCGTAACTCTGGGACATTTCTCTTTAAATCAGTCATTCTGTACCACTCCCAGTTCTTTCAAATAACTGTTGATTTCTTCTTCAACTTGGGCGATGTCGTTGTCGATGTTGGCAAGGTCTTGTTGGATTTGGTCAAGGTCAATCGGTGCTTCTTCCTCAAAGGTGTCGACGTAGCGTGGGATATTGAGGTTGTAGTCGTTGTCCTCAATTTCTTGTAATGTTGCGGCGTAGCTATATTTATCAATGGTTGCTCTGTTTTTGTATGTGTTCATGATTTTTTCAACGTGTTCGTCATTTAAATGGTTTTGGTTTTTGCCTTTTTCGAATGCGTTCGAGGCATCGATAAATAACACGTTTTGGTCGGCTTTACGGCATTTTTTAAAGACAAGAATACATGTTGGGATACTTGTGCCGTAAAAAATGTTCGCCGGTAAGCCGATGACCGCATCTAAAGTATTTTTCTCTTCAATCAAATATTTGCGGATAACCCCTTCTGCGGCACCCCGGAATAGGACGCCATGAGGTAACACGACAGCCATCGTCCCTTCGTCATCTAAATAGTGCACCATATGTTGGATAAATGCGAAGTCGGCTTTTGATTTCGGCGCAAGTTTACCATATCCACTGAAGCGATCGTCATCGTTGAATTTGCTGTCTGCGGACCATTTCGCGCTGTAGGGTGGATTGGCTACCACGGCGTCAAATTTCTCACCTAAAAAGGCAGGATTTTCCAACGTATCGTCATTTTGAATGTCGAAATTTTCGTAACGTACATTATGTAACAACATGTTCATGCGTGCTAAGTTGTATGTCGTATTGTTGCGCTCTTGCCCATAGTAACGATACACTTTCGTTTCTTTACCGACACGTAACAATAGTGAACCTGATCCACATGTCGGGTCGTACACATTGCGGAGTTTGTCTTTCCCTAAAGTGACGATTTGCGCTAAAATTTTCGACACTTGTTGTGGCGTATAGAATTCGCCCGCTTTTTTACCTGCATTGGCTGCGAAACGACCGATTAAAAATTCGTACGCATCCCCTAACATGTCAATTTCCATATCGCTATGCACAAACGGTAAGTCCGCCAAGTTCACCATCACTTTACTTAATAACGCCGTCCGATCTTTCACCGTATTGCCCAAACGTGTAGAGCTTAAATCCATATCACTGAACAAGCCGATAAAGTCTTCTTCACTTTCTTGGCCCAGTGTCGACGTTTCGACTTTACGAATCGCTTGAGCTAAATGTTCGATATCGAAGCGTTGGTTCTCAATTTCTTTCACCATTGTGCTAAATAAATCTTGTGGCTCGATATAGTAACCGACTGTGTCTAACAATTCTGCTTTCAAATCTTCACGATACTCGGGATCTTCCCAAGCTTCTGCGTAGGTCACATTTTCTCCTGATAATGCATCCGCTACTTCCGCCTCTGCTTTTTCGGATAAGAAGCGATAAAAAATGAGTCCTAAAATATAATTACGGAACTCGCTCGCATCCATATTCCCTCTTAAGTCATTCGCAATTGCCCATAATCGTTTATGTAATTCAGCTTGTTGTTGACGCTGTTTTTCAGTAATTGACATTGTCTTTCCTCCATTTTACGCTCTTACCCCTTATTATAATATATGATCAAATGAGATAGGGTGGCATTTACGTCTTTTCAATATTAACTCTCCTGAAACATGCTCAAAACGCTCATCATTCATCATCCTCACATCGATAATTATGGATTAAAGGGATGGCAAAATGACAACGAGACTACATTACTCCTCCTCTACTATTCACACCATCGTATATCAATAATCATTTGAATCAAATACTTCATTGAAAAGGGCTCATATCACATCCAACTTCTGGCCTTTTTTCCTATTTTCATGAAGTGCTAAAGATAACCCCGTTTCATTTCAAACTAAAACAACTCCACACATCTCTGCATGAAGTTGTTTCATCTCATTAACAATTATTCGTCATACTTAATTAAGCACATGACATCATAATCTTTAATTTTTTCCATACCATTTAAATACGCAAGCTCAATAATAAATGCAATACCCGCAACAATACCGCCTTGTTTTTCAACGAGATTGATCGCCGCTTCAATAGTGCCACCTGTCGCTAATAAATCATCTGTAATTAAGACACGTTGACCCGGTTTAATCGCATCTGCATGCATCGTTAATACATTGCTACCGTACTCTAAGTCATATTCGTAACGGATGACTTCACGTGGTAATTTCCCTTCTTTACGTACAGGTGCGAATCCAATGCCCATCGCATAGGCTACTGGGCACCCGATAATAAATCCACGGGCTTCCGGTCCAACAACGATATCCACATTTTTTTCTTTCGCAAACTTAACGATTTGATCTGTGGCATAACCGTAAGCTTCACCGTTATCCATAATGGTTGTAATATCTTTAAAATTAACCCCTGCTTTTGGCCAATCTTTTACTTCTGATACATATTGTTTTAAGTCCATTAAAATCCTCCTCATTCATTCCGTGCCAATTCATTTTCTATCCAAGACTTAATGGCGCCAAATTCTTCATAAAGTAACTGCTTTTCTACCTCAATCCGCTGTACACGCGCTTGATAAACACGGCTAGAGGTGATAGGTTGTTTATATGTCGAATGCACAATCTCGATTATACCATTATTTTGAGAAATGATTCCAAGATCAAGGAAAACTTTTAAAATAAATTTGAGCATCATCGGCTTAACGTTAATAAATTGACTTAGAGCCACCCCGTCTTTTTGTAAATCGGTTTGTCCTTTTTGGTACAATGCTTTATAACAATTTTTAAAATCTGCAGGCTGTGGTAACCCTTCAAAATAAATCGAACGGTCATGTTGAAACACTAAATATACTTGAGATGTATTTAAATAATGACAAGATAACTTAATATCCTCCATCGTTAAAGGTAAGTCACGCATCACACATTTGTCATACTGCTGTGGAATGTTTTCACCGTAGTAATATTCGTGCGCTGATGTTTTGTCTTGATTCGGATGGATTAAATAACAAACATGTTGATCATCCTCAAATACTGGCAAACGTTTATTTTTACTACGATAATCTAAAATTTGACGTTCATTACTTTTCATATCTGTCAAAACCATTTGTGCCGTACGATTACCGTTCCACTCATTAATCTGAAGTTCACCTGTGACATCGACATGTTGGTTCGGCATTAACTCACTTGATAACGCACCTTGATTCCAAAATAGCGCTTGTAAATTTTGTTCGACAAAGGTCATCTTTAAGTGGGCTTGTTGTTGCCCAATACCTTTACTTTGTAACACCGTCAGACCATTAACTTGAATGATTGGTCGTTTAAAATCTGTCCCAAACGGTCGTAAACGCTCAATCGATTGAATTTGTTCCACCGTAATGTGTCCGACATCTACAGTGACGTCCACTTTTTGAATCGGTTGTAAGGCGGTCGTATCAATGTGCGTGCGCATCCAATCGTTTAATCCTTCACGTAATGCGGAGACTTGGTCGATAGGTAAAGTTAAACCTGCCGCCATATGGTGCCCACCAAATTTAGAAATTAAAGTTTGTTGTGACGATAATGCTTCAAACATTGACACTTGCGTAATACTTCGAGAAGACCCTTTTGCATGTTGTTGTTCGTGGTCAATGTTTAATACCATTGTTGGCAAATGGAAAGTTTCGACAATTCTTGAGGCAACGATACCTAGGACCCCTTCATGCCAATCTTCTTTGGCGAGAACTAAAAAGTGTTCGCCTGCTTGGACTGCATCTTCAGCCATGACCATAGCTTCATCAACAATCGTTTGTACAATCTCTTTCCGTTCAACATTGAAATGTTCGACTTGTTCAGCTAAAAAGAGTGCTTCATCTTCATCGTCTGTCATGAGTAATTCTGCCGCAAGTGTCGCATCGTCTAACCGTCCTACCGCGTTTAACCTCGGTCCAACGATAAAGCCGATTGTCTCTTCCGTCACTGTATCATTAAATTGTGCTTGATTGAGGAGAGCTGCAATTGAAACGGGTGGACTTTCATTCAATAAATTCAAACCATGTTGAACGATAAAGCGATTTTCATCTGTTAACGAAACAAGATCCGCAATGGTACCTATCATTGCATAAACCCAAAATACATTCGGAACATCACCGAGCAAACTTTGAGCTAATTTCAGCGCTACACCTGCGCCACACAAACTATAAAATGGATAATCATAATCCGGATGCATCGGGTGAACAATCGCATACGCTGCTGGTAATGTATCACCTATTTCATGGTGGTCAGTCACTATGACATCCACACCTAAATTTTGAACCATTTCGATTTCTGCATGACCTTGAATACCATTATCTACCGTAATGATGAGAGAAACCCCTTCATCATACGCATTTTTGAACGCGGGCTCACTCGGACCGTAGCCTTCAGTGAAACGGTTAGGAATATACCAACCGACAATTGCTCCTAATTGTTGGAGTGTCTTGACCATAATCGTTGTAGACGTCACGCCATCTGCGTCATAATCACCGTACACTAATATTTTTTCTTGATTTTGAATTGCTGTATGTATACGTTCGACAGCTTTATCCATATCGCTTATCAAACTTGGATCATGCATATTGTCTTTAGATGCAGCTAATATTTGTGCAAGTTGTGTTGCGTCAGTATAGCCTTTACTTTCTAAAATATAGCGCATCAAAGGGGTTAATTTATATTGATCAACCAATGCGTCGTCCATCGATTGACGATTTGTATCGGTTTGCCATTGAAATTTAGATTTTATCATATCATTCACCGCCACTTTCTCCACAAAGTATTATATCGAAAATCCATCAAAATAAAAAGAACGAGAGGCTAAGACATCTGATCCGTCTTAACCCCTCTTTGTATAATGTGTGAAATCTATACTAATACTTTTTCTTCATTCGTACGTTTACGTTTATACACGACAAGTTTATGATGAGGTGATTTACGTAATTCGCGTTTCTTCAACATGCCCCATAGTGGTACGGCAATAATGATTGACGAATATACACCAGACAATAGTCCGATTAACAGCGCGAGCGAGAAGTTGAAAATACTTGACGCACCTAACACAAGTAGGGCGATAACCACGATGACTACTGTCAACACCGTATTAATAGAACGCGTCAATGTTTGGCGAATAGAACTATTAACAATGTAGTCAATTTGTTCCTCTTTCGTAATGACTTTTATTTTCGATAACATCTCACGTACACGGTCAAACGTTACGATCGTATCATTGATTGAATAACCGATAATCGTTAGTACCGCTGCAATAAACGTAATGTCAACCTCTAGTCTGAACAAACTAAAGACCGCAATAATCATAAATGCATCATGTAACAAGGATATGATAGAGGCAATACCCATGCGCCATTCAAAACGTAATGAAATGTAAATGATCATGCCGATTGAAGCAATAAGTACGGCTAACATTGCATTTTTCGCTAATTCTTGTCCAATGATTGGTGAAACCGTATTGACTGACGGTTCTTTACCATATTGCGATTTCAATGTATCTGTTACTTTTGCGACTTCATCTTTATTCAAGTCACGTTTAAATTGCATCGAAGCATTTTCATTGTTACTACCACCGATAGACAGTTGATTTGGTTTGAGATCAATCGATTCCATCGTTTTTTCAACTTGTGCTTGTGTCAATTTTTGGTTACTTTGTAAGTCAACACGTGTACCTGATGTAAAATCAATGCCTAAATTCAACTTCAAAATCGCAAGAATGATGACACCTGCTAAAATCACGACACCACTCAATGCAAATAACGGTTTTGCCCATTTCATGAAATCTACTTTATCATACGGCGTGCTTAATTCATGTACATCATAACCTTTGTTAATATCATGAATTTGTGATTTTTTAACACCAAACCACCATAATTTTTTCTTTAAGACATTAGAATGTACCACGAGTGATAATAAAATACGTGTTAAAAATACAGCTGTTACGAAACTCATCAGAATCGCAAGTAATAACATCGTAGCGAACCCTTTGACTGAACTTTCACCAAAGAAGAAAAGTACAGCTGCCGCTAACACAGTCGTTAAGTTAGCATCGAGAATGGTAATAAATGAACTCTTATTCGCTTTCTTATACGCTTGCTTTAATGTGCGACCGATACGAATTTCGTCTTTAATCCGTTCGTACATAATGATATTTGCATCGACGGCCATACCGACACCAAGAACGAGTGCGGCTAAACCTGGTAATGTGAGCACACCAGAAATAAAGTTAAATGCAACCATAGTTAAGTAGATATACGTCGTTAATGTAATTACAGCTACAATACCTGGTAAACGATAGAATAACAGCATAAATAAGAAAATAATGCCGATACCAATCATAGACGCATTAATTGTTTTATCTAAAGCATCTTGTCCAAATTGCGCACCCACTGATGTTGAGTAAATTTCTTTTAATTCTACAGGAAGTGAACCTGAATTTAATAAGTCAGCAATTTGTTTCGCTTCAGAAATACCTTTTTCACCTTGGAAGCCACCAGAAATTTCAACGTTCGTCGAATTGATCGGTTGGTTTACAGAAGCGGCAGAAATAAATTTAGGATCTTCTTTCGTTTTTTCTTTTTCGTAACTGTCGCCTTTTTCAAAATCTAACCAAACGACCATCACATTTTCTTGCTTTTTAGAAATTTTTTCTGTTACTTTTTTAAATTTATCACTGTCTTTTAATTTGAAAGTCACAGCGGGTTGATTCGTATTTTGTTTAAACTCTTGCTTAGCTGAACCTTGCACAAGATCTTTACCTGTTAATAAAACTTTGTCATCTGCATCACGAATCGTTAAGTTCGCTTGTGAAGACAAAATTTTACGTGCTTGGTTTTGGTCTTGTACCCCTGCTAACTGAACGCGGATACGGTTTTGATCTTCAACTTGAATTTTAGGTTCTGATACCCCGAGAACATTGACACGACGTTCTAACGTTTTAGCTGTCGATTGTACTGCGGTATTATCAATTTTGTCACCATCTTCAAGTGGATTAACTTGGTACAACACTTCAAATCCACCTTGAAGGTCAAGTCCTAAGTTAACATTTTTGATTACACTTTTATATGTCGCACCCATGCCCGCAAACAAGAGTACTACAAGTAATATAAAGGTAATCAGTCTACTTACTTTTTTCACATGAACACCTCATTTAATCTTATGTCACAAGCATACTTGAATTATTCCGTTTAGTGCAAGTCATTTTTGAGCAACCAATAAAAAAGACATGGTGATAAGCCATGTCCTTTATTGTATGCAAACTTACGGATACAATCAATGATTATGAAGGGTCAACTTGCTTAATGGCTTGCTTTTCAAAAGTCAATTCTGTACCTTTACCGTTTACAGTAATAACCGCTGATGTTTCATCTACTGCACGAACTGTACCTTTGATGCCGCCGATTGTAGTCACGCGTTGACCTGCTTGTAATTGTTCAACCATTTGGCGATGCTCTTTCGCACGTTTTTGTTGTGGACGAATCATAAAGAACCACATCACTACAAACAGTAAGACTAATGGCAATAAACTAATAAGTGAAGACATAAATCATAACTCCTATCTAGAAATTTTTCGGATTATCAACATTCAGACCGTATTGTTCGAAAAATTCCTCTTTAAAATCTAAAAGACGGTCTTCTCGAATAGCCTGTCTAATGTTCTCCATTAATTTTAACAGAAAATGAAGATTATGGTAAGTAGTAAGGCGAATACCAAATGTTTCATCTGCTTTAATCAAGTGTCGCAAGTATGCACGCGTATAGTTTTGACACGTATAACAATCACAATTTTCATCTAATGGACGGAAATCATCTTTAAATTGTGCGTTTTTTACGACGAGGCGCCCTGTTGATGTCATACAAGTACCATTACGTGCAATACGTGTAGGCAACACACAGTCAAACATATCCATACCGCGAATACTACATTCAATCAAGGCATCCGGCGAACCCACACCCATTAAATAGCGCGGTTTATCTTTTGGCATAAACTTCTCCGTATGTTCTACCATTTCGTACATGACAGGTTTCGGTTCGCCAACTGACAATCCACCAATCGCATAACCAGGAAAATCAAGTTTCACAAGTTCTTCAGCAGACTGTTGACGTAAATCTTTATATTCGCCACCTTGAATAATACCAAATAACGCTTGATCTTCGGGACGTTGATGCGCTGCTAAACAACGCTCAGCCCATCGAGTTGTACGCTCTAATGAGTTTTTTACATAATCGTATTCGGCAGGCATCGGTGGACATTCATCAAACGCCATAATAATATCTGAACCTAAGTCGTTTTGGATTTTAATAGAATCTTCAGGTGAGAGGAATAATTTCGAACCATTTGTATGATGGCGGAATTCTACACCTTCTTCTGTAATTTTACGCAAGTTACTTAAACTGAATACTTGGAAGCCACCAGAATCTGTTAAAATCGGGCCATCCCAGTTCATGAACTTGTGTAATCCCCCAGCTTGTTTCACGATATCATTTCCAGGTTGCAACCATAAATGATACGTATTACCAAGCAAAATTTTAGTGTTCATTTGTTTTAATTCTTCTGGGCTCATTGTCTTCACCGTTGCTTTCGTTCCTACTGGCATAAACATCGGCGTTTCAAATGAACCATGAGGCGTGTGCACAATCCCTAAACGTGCACCCGACTGTTTACAAGTTTTAATATGCTCATATGTTACTGCAGGCATCATATTCTCCTCTCAAACTAAATAATAATCATCGCGTCACCGAAACTAAAAAATCGATACTTTTCAGCAACTGCATGGTGATAAGCTGATAACACAAATTGACGTGAACTAAATGCTGACACGAGCATCACCAGTGTTGATTTCGGCAAATGGAAGTTTGTAATTAAACCGTCAATGGCCTTAAATTCAAATCCAGGATAAATAAAAATATTAGTCCAACCACTCGTCGCTTGGAATGAATCAAACTGTCTACGAATCGTTTCAAGTGTACGTGTGGACGTTGTACCTACAGAAATAATTCGATGTCCGGCTGCTTTCGTTTGATTTAAAATATCCGCTGTTTCTTGTGACATTTGGTAATATTCACTATGCATTTCGTGGTCATCGATATTGTCTACACTGACAGGTCGAAACGTGCCTAAACCAACATGTAACGTAACAAATGCAATTTGAACACCTTGACGTCGGATGTCGTCTAATAAAGCATCTGTAAAATGTAGTCCAGCTGTCGGTGCGGCTGCTGACCCTGATGCTTTAGCGTAAACCGTTTGATAACGTTCTTTTTCATCTAAACGTTCTTTAATATAAGGCGGCAATGGCATTTCACCGAGTTCATCTAGTCTTTCTTGCAAAATCCCTTCATAACTTAAACGCATGATACGTCCGCCTTGATCCAACTCTTTAATACAAGTCGCTTTAATCGTACCTTCACCAAAACTCAACGTTTGTCCGAGCTTAATACGTTTCGCCGGTTTTAAAAGCACTTCCCAATCATCACCTTCAATTTGTGTCAGCATTAACATTTCTACTTTGGCGTTCGTCTCTTCTTTTATTCCAAACAAACGTGCCGGCATCACGCGTGTATCATTCAGCACTACCGTATCTCCAGGTTGGAAAAAGCGGGTGATATCCTTGAAATGTAAATCCTCAGTCTCCCCAGTGTCACGATTCAAATATAATAAACGACTTTGATCTCGCTGTTTAAGTGGGGTTTGAGCAATGAGTGATTCAGGTAATTCGTAATCAAATTCTTCTATATTCAAAATAATGACTCCTTCACTTATGGGCTCGTATATTTAAAATGTTCGTACGCATAAGGTGTTGCTTTTCGGCCTCGAGGGGTACGCTCTAAAAACCCTTTTTGAATGAGAAACGGTTCATAAACATCTTCAATCGTCACTCTTTCCTCACCAATTGAGACAGCAATCGTGTCCAAACCTACAGGACCTCCCCGATACTGTTCAATAATACAAGCCATCATTTTATGGTCGATATAATCCAACCCTTCATCGTCCACTTGAAGCAATTTCAACGCATGCTTCGTAGTTTCAATATAAATCATATCGTCTTGTTTCACTTGTTGAAAATCACGAATCCGTTTCAACAAGCGATTGGCAATACGTGGCGTCCCTCGACTTCTTTTCGCAATTTCAAAGGCACTTTCTTCATCAATGGCTGTTCCTAATACTTCTGCTGTTCGTATAATAATTTGTGTTAATTCTTCTTCCGTATAATATTCAAGCCTTAAATGCACACCAAAACGATCTCGCAGTGGACTCGTCAAACTACCAGCACGCGTCGTTGCACCAACTAAAGTAAATGGTGGCAAGTCAATACGAATACTTCTCGCTTCGTCACCTTTACCTACAATGATATCTAAGAAAAAGTCTTCCATCGCTGGGTAAAGCACTTCTTCAACAACGCTACTTAAACGATGAATTTCATCAATAAAGAGCACATCACCGGGTTGTAGACCTGTTAAAATGGCAGCTAAATCACCTGGTCGTTCAATCGACGGGCCAGAAACAGTACGCAAATTAACATCCATTTCATTTGCGATAATGTGTGACAAAGTCGTTTTACCTAAACCAGGTGGGCCAAAAAGTAAGACGTGATCTAATGGCTCCTCACGAATTTTAGCGGCTTGTATAAACACATCAAGGTTTGACTTAATTGCAGACTGCCCTATGTATTGTCTTAAGCGCTCGGGCCTTAATGACAATTCAAATGTGTGTTCATCTACTTGTTCATGTCCATCCATCATTCGGTCTCGATCCATATACATCACCTCTTTATGAAATCAATTGTTTTAATCCATACTTAACAGCTTCGTCAACATCACTAAATGTCTGTTGCTGCATCGCTTTTTCCACTTTTTTCAGTTCACGTTTAGAGTACCCTAACGCCTCTAACGCAAGTAAAGCTTCTTGTACAGCATGATTATCCTGTTCTGTCGCTATATCTAACAAGCCTTCGCTCACTTCTTCCGTGACAATGACTTTACCTTTTAAATCAAGCACAATTTGACGGGCCGTCTTTTTACCGATACCTGGAAATTGTGTTAAATAGGCATCGTTTTCATTTTCAATCGCACGTTTCACTTCATTTGGCGAACTTGCTGCTAAAATGGCTAACGCTGACTTAGGACCTATCCCTGTTACTTTAATCAAACTTAAAAACATATCTTTTTCTTCTTGATCAATGAAACCATAAAGCAATTGCGCATCTTCACGTACAATGAGTGAAGTATACACTTTCACCGTTTGATCTAAATGTTTTTGAAAGCGATATGAGTTGGGTGTTTGAATTTCATATCCGATACCAGATGTCGTTTCAACGATGATATGCGTCGGATGCAGAGCTGTTAATTTTCCAGAAATATATGCATACATTCAATAGCGCTCCTTACATGTTCATTCCAATAATGTCTACGTTATATACATTTTCCATTTGACGTAGTTCATTAATGATTTGATAGGGTCCCCACTTCGCATTTCGACCGTCTAAAGATAACGTAATTGATGCTTTTTGATCAGTAGGGACACTTTGATGAATCGTTAATACAGAAAGATTTAACTCAGAAAGTTTTTCGAGAATTTGAGCTAATATACCCACTTTATCTGTTACAAATAAAATAATCGTAAAAACTTCGGTCTGTTGCTGAACATCTTCTAACGGAAATATAGTATCTCTATATTTGTAAAACGCACTCCGCGAACAATCATGCATATCTACAGCTTCTTGAATCGTAAGTGATTGATCCGCCTTTAAAGAGGATTTCACTTGGAGCACGCGTTTTACAACATAAGGCAATACATCTTCACGAATAATATAAAATTGATGTTTCATCTACCATCGCAACCTCCACTCTCAATATTATTCGACAAATTCAAATTCTCCACCTAGAATACGTACAATATCTCCATTTTCAGCGCCACGTTCTCTCAATGCATCATCAATACCCATTGAGCGCATTTGTCTCGCAAAACGACGAATCGCTGGTTCACTGTTAAAGTCAGTCATTTTAAACATACGTTCAATGGCGTTACCACTGACAACATATGCGCCATCATCATCATGTGTAATTGTAAACTTATCTTGTGACGGTGTATGTTTATAAAGAACACGGTTGACGCCGACCTCTTCTTCTTTCGCAGAGAAATCAACATCTTTGACTTCTTCAAGTGTATTTGCAATTTCATAAAGCAATTGATCGATATTTTCTCGCGTATAAGACGAAATCGGTACAATGGTTACCGTCTCATCATTAAGTTGTTCTTTAAACATTTCGAGTTGTGCTTCAGCATCTGGCATATCCATTTTATTCGCAACAACGATTTGTGGACGATCCTCTAAACGTTGCGCGTACGCTTTAAGTTCGTGGTTGATAATTTGATAGTCTTCATATGGGTCACGGCCTTCCATACCGCTCATATCAATCACATGCACAATGACTTTCGTACGTTCCACGTGTCTTAAAAATTGATGACCTAAGCCTACACCTTCAGAGGCACCTTCAATTAATCCCGGTAAATCAGCCATTACGAAACTACGTTGGTCACGTGTTTCAACGACACCGAGGTTCGGTTGAATCGTAGTAAAATGATACGCGCCAATTTTAGGTCTCGCTTTAGAAACAATGGATAATAATGTAGATTTACCCACACTTGGAAAACCAACTAAACCGACATCTGCCAACAATTTAAGCTCTAATGTCACTTCGATCTCTTCACCTGGCTCACCATTCTCGCTAAAATCAGGCGCAGGGTTTTTAGGTGTCGCGAAACGAGAATTACCACGTCCGCCACGGCCCCCTTTAGCAACAACCGCACTTTGACCATGTTCAACGAGGTCAGCAAGTGTTTGCCCCGTCTCAACATCTTTAATAATCGTTCCAGGTGGGACTTTTAACACGAGATCCTCAGCATTTTTACCATGCATGTTACTACTTTGGCCATTGTCACCTTTTTTAGCTTTAAAGTGACGTTGATATCTAAAATCCATTAATGTACGTAAGCCTTCATCCACTTCAAACACGACTGAAGCCCCACGTCCACCATCACCGCCAGCTGGACCACCGAATGGGACATATTTTTCACGACGGTAGGCAGTGATACCATTACCGCCATCACCAGCTTTTAATGATATTTTTACTTGATCGACAAACATGTTTTCACCTCTTTTACTTTAATTTCTTTAGTGATACTTATCTATCACGTTATATTATATAACGATACGTTCGTTTAATATAAAAAATAAACACCAGAAGTTACCTTCTGGTGTCAAAGATTGACAAATTATTCAGCAACTGCATAAACAGAAACTTGTTTTTTGTCTCGACCTTTACGTTCGAATTTAACAACGCCGTCGATTTTAGCGAATAATGTATCATCGCCACCACGACCTACGTTTTCACCTGGGTAAATCTTAGTTCCACGTTGACGGAATAAGATAGAACCACCAGTAACGTATTGACCGTCAGCACGTTTAGCACCTAAACGTTTAGATTCAGAGTCACGACCGTTCTTAGTAGAACTTACCCCTTTTTTCGATGCGAAAAATTGTAAGTTTAATTTTAGCATGAGTTACACCTCACTTCAGATTTAATTTAATATACTCATTATATTCTTCTTCAATTGTTTGTAAAGAAATAAGTAATGATTGGAGTATTAACTGCGCCTGCTCGTTATTCGTATCCACAGCTCTCACATGAAAATACCCACCATCTTCAGAATAATCAATATCTGGACGTTCAGAAGTTAAGCCAATAATGGCATTCACACTTCCAAAAACAACTGCCGATGCACCTGCACAAACAATATCTTGACCGTGTTCACCATAATCTGCATGACCATCCATAATGACATCTGTAATTTGACCTTCGTCATTTAACTTAATATCAACATTAATCATGATTATGCATTAATCTTGTCGATTGTTAATTTAGTGTATGGTTGACGATGGCCTTTTTTACGTTTAGAGTCTTTACGACGACGGTAAGTGAAAACAGTGATTTTCTTACCACGACCTTGTTTGTTAACAGTTGCAGTCACTGTAGCACCTTCAACTGTAGGCGCGCCAACTTTAACGTTGTCTCCACCAACAAATAAAACTTTATCAAAAGTGAAAGTGTCACCTTCATTTACGTCTAATTTCTCAACGAAAATCTCTTGACCTTCTTCTACTTTGATTTGTTTTCCACCTGTTTCAATAATAGCAAACATACTTTGCACCTCCTATTTATAAGTCACGCCATACATAGGTGACAAAATGTACTTAAAACCTATGTTTGAGCGGTTGTATGTAGCTATAAACTACTCAACTATTGCATCATACCATTCGTTTTACTTCGTGTCAATAGAACGTTTAGGATTTAAAAAATAGTTTGCAACGTAGTACAGGAATATCAGTAAAATCGCATTGAACAATAATGTCGGCAATATTCGAAATACGATAAATTGAATGAGATTGAAATCAACTAAACCGACAATTAAATAAAGCATAACGACAAAAACTTCTAGAAAAACAACACCCATCAACGTCATTACATAAACCATCACATGATCACGGAAAAATACTTTTAAAAACTTATCAGCAAATAGAATGGATACGATATACCCAAATAGGTAGACACCATAAATTTGTCCGAAAAACAAATCATGGACGGTACCTAAAAATACACCGAGAATTAAAGCGATACTGGTATTTTTATAAACCGCAATCAACACTAAAAATAAAAACACGAGATGGGGCACTAAAATAAAGCGATGCCCCCCTATTATCACCGGTGATAAGAAAGTTAAAACAGTATCTAAATAGAACATAAGTATCGCAACGAGAATATAGTAAATAGATTTCATTATGAGCCGTCACCCTCATCATTAACTATCGTTTTAGGATCTCTCTTTGCAATATAGACGTGGTCAAAATGGTTAATATTCGCACCGGTTTCAATCGCAACTTGTTTAGACAAACCGTATTGATCATTTTGAACTTTTTTCACTTCTCCTATGTAAAGCCCTTTAGGCAACTGATCACCTAAGCCACTCGTCACGACTTTGTCCCCAGCTTTAATCTCTTCATTATTATCTATATCACTAATAATGAGATGATTCGTTTTCTCATCGAAATGATCAATTAAGCCAAAAACTTCATGCCCATCATGTTGTACGTTAACAGATAAGCGATTTGTGCGCCCTTTAGTCGTGATTAAATGAATTTGAGATGAAAATTGATTCACTTTTGCGACGCGGCCGACTAAACCATCAGCTGTCATTACTGCCATGTTTTCTTTGATGCCAGATTTTTTCCCTTTATCAATGACAATCGTGTTTAACCATTGGTCAGGTTGTCGCGCTATGACAGCTGCAGTAATAGGTTCATATTCAGAAATATCGCTCATATCTAATTCTTTTTTGAGACTTTTATTTTCTGATTTAAGACGTTCATTTTCAGCTTCTAATTGTTTTTCTTTATTCGTTGGCTTTTCAGTCTTATGAAAAATGTCAGAAATTGAACCCGTAATAAAATGAATGGGATAAGAGAAAACCCTCTGTCCAAAAGAAGTGGTATCACTGACATACTGTTCAGGAACTGATTGTGCATGCGAACGAATTGATAATCCAATTAAAGCGATAAATAGTATTAATGCACAAAACAACACAACGAGTTTGTTGTTTTTAAAAAAATTGGACAACCTCAACACCTCAAATTATATTTCAATGTATGTACTGTTATTATTTTATATTACTCTGGAAAGTAAATAAAGTCCCATGCTGTACAATATTGATAAATATCCGTAAGAACATCATCATTTCGTTTCAAATTGCACGAAGATAATATCATAAAAAAGCGAGATAGAAATAGCTATTACACTTTAAGCCTTCTATCCCGCTTCAATCTATTTCTTATGATGATTCTTCCGATTGTTGTGCATGAGATTTTTCTTCATCTTCTTTATACAACGTTTCATCTTTACGCCATTTCGCAAATAAGTTTTGAGCTTTCAACTGCTCATTGCTTTGTTGCGCTTGATGGTTGTCAGACATCGCAAAATCACCTCTCAAAAATCTGTCTCATCCATAGCCTAACTTATTAAAAAAGTTATCTCAAGCTGTACACCTCAAGATCGGATTAATCATCGTTATCTTGTTGATACGCACTTAGAGGTTTCATTTGAATGGATGCACCAAGTTGATTCAGGTCATAATAAAGATCATGCTCTGTTGTATACACACGCATCGTATCATCGCCAAAACGATACAAAATAAACTGTGTATCGCGTTCTGCAATTAAAAATTCTTGATCATATCCCATACGTGTCATTTCATTGACTTGCATGAATTCATATTTATCAATCCAGTTAAATACATTTCTCATCTGACTTTTAGGTATATTTCTAAAAATGTCGTTTTCACTTTGAATATAGTGCCGTCCATTTAACGGTACGAGATACCCTTCATCATCAGTCACTTGGTACACTTCTTTATTTCCAACAGGATTCCATGGTTCGTTTTTAAAATTCGGTACAAACTTTAATGCAGCAAAAACGAGGGCGATGAGTAATACAATCATCATAAATAATTTAACAAGACTTTTAATTATCCGCATGAATGCCCTCCTTAAAAATATCTCTCATCAATATTACTCCTATCATTATACGTTATATTATAATGAATAAGATATTTAAAGACATCCATCCGAAGCATGATAAATATAACTTTAGAATGATGTGTTTGTTTCATAAAAATACTACAATATCAATAAAGGAGTGACATGAATGAACATTATCGCATTATTTATAATAATTTTACTTGCCGTTGTCTTGTTTAGAGTCAGTGTTTCAATTATTGGCTTTTTAATTAGACTCGGCTTGATGATATTAGTCGTCTATCTTGGTTATCAATTGTTTTTATGGTTTGTGAACTATATTTGATGACGAGAAGATAGGGCTTCATAAAGGGTATTGGGGCATGAATATTTTTTAAACGATTCGAATTAGTTAACGATTTGAATTTTATCATTGGCATCACATGGCTCGTATTCTAGGAAAAGACACCTCAGACGTTTAGACACTTTGAGCTCTTCAATATCAAAAATCGTTCAGCAATGAGAACATCCATTGATGATGAAGCAATGATAAAATTTTTATGCCCCCATTCCTTTCCTACTTTTTACGTTTCATTTGTTTCACTCATGATTGAAACATACGATTCTTCCCCAATCACAATATGATCTAACAACTCAATCCCCATCGCCTCTCCGCATGCAATCAACCGTTTCGTCGTTTCAATGTCCGCTTCTGATGGTGTTGCGTCCCCTGAAGGATGGTTATGAATCACGATAATCGCATTAGCAGACCATTTCAAAGCTGTTTTAAACACTTCTCTAGGATGTATGATGGCACTATTCAACGTTCCAATAAAAAGCGTTTGTTCATGAACAATTTGATTTTTCGTGTTTAAGATGAGTAAAACAAAATGTTCTTGATCATAATCCTTAAATTTTGCATAATAGCGTTCTGCAATTTGACTCGGCGAATGAATAGGTTCAGAGAGGTATTGCTTTTTATCCTCAGCTAAGCGACGTGACAATTCGAATACAGCGAGTAACGTTGTCGCCTTATTACGCCCTATTCCGACAAACTTTTCTAATTCAACTAATGACATGTTTCGAAGCGCTGTTAAAGACTGACATTGCGCTAAAATGTGTGAAGCAACTTGTATGCTAGAACGCCCTTTACTCCCAGTATTGATAATAATCGCAAGTAATTCTGTGTTCGACAATGCTTGACTGCCAAATTGAATCAGACGCTCTTTTGGTTTTTCATTGGTTGATAAGTCTTGAATGCGTGTCATAAAAATCCTCCATAAAATGAAATCAACTGTGGGTATATCGTAGAAACGGTTACAAATGCGATGAAAATAGCAGGCGCAAGTGGCACTCGACGTTGTTGTATCCAATTAAACATGAATGAAATCGGTAATAGTATACAGCCTATTGGAAAAATGAGTTCTAAAAAGAAGAGTAAAAACGGTACAGGGAAAAAGAAAATGACGATAAGGAATAATTTAATATCACCCATACCTATATAACTTTGTTGAATGCACCCTATCAAAAAAGTAGTCACCCAAAGTAACAGGTGTGGCATATCTAAATAGAAAGATGGATGTAGTACGACTAACAAAATGCAGATTAAGCAAAGGAGTCTATGAAGAATTAACTGTGTACGTATATCAACAATTGCAATCGTCAGTAATAGTAACGCCATGACATAAAACGTCTCAAGCGGAATATACACAGGAAACAACAACGGATAAATCATGATGCATCCCCCTAAAACTTCGCCTATAAATAGGGATATGGGAATGCATTGTCGACAATAACGGCACCTCCCCTTTAACGCACAATAACTTAGGATAGGTATTAAATCGTGCAGCTTTAACATATGCGCACATACTTGACACTTTGATCTTTGTAAACAATGTCGCATGCTTAATGAAGGATGCTCAGCAAATTGTAGCAAAAAACTCATTAAACTACTACCTACAAAAAATAAGGCGACAATCATTCTATACACCTCCTCAACACCGTCGAATCTTTAATTCACGACAGCACCATTTCATTGAATGCATTTATTATATGCACTTCCACGTGAGCGGTCAAATCGCCAAAAAGCACTTTATACGTCGAAAAAAACGTAAATGATAAAAAACCACCTTATATGTTTCACGATTTCTCGGAATACATACAAAGTGGTTCAATTTTTATGAATTAAAGTCAACTTTAGATTTCACTTCACTGATGAAATATAGACTACCTGTAATGAGCAATGCATCGCCATCGTAGTTATTTATAAATGAGATGTAATCATCAACCATTGTTTTCTGCCCAAAGTCAATTTCATCATATAACGTTTGTTTAGGAAGTGCTTTCGGAAAGTCAAAACCTGTCACATAAATATGCTGTGCAATACTTTGGAAAGCGTCTAACATATGATGAATCGGTTTCCCTTCAATAGCTGCAAATAAGACATCAACTTTGGGTGCATCATAATACTTCTCAATCGTGTCCACTAATGCGTCAACGCTTTCTTTATTATGTGCACCATCAATAATGATAAGCGGTTCTTTAGAGACACGTTCAATACGACCTGTCCAATATGCATGTTCAATCCCTTCAATCATTTTGTTGAAGTCTAATTGAATTTTTTCTTGCTCATACAACTCAATTAACGCAGTAATCGCAAGAGCTGCATTTTCCTTTTGATGTTCGCCTACCATGTGTAATGCTAAGTTTTCTAATTCGTAATCTTTATAACGATATGTAAATTCATCGTCTTCTGATTTGATTAAAATATCACGATCGAATTCTAAAGCTTTCGCATCTAATCGTTCAGCAGTATCTCTAAAAAACTTCAATGCTTCTTCATTTTTAACAGCGTAAACAATTGGCGTATGCGGTTTAATAATTGCCGCTTTATCTTTAGCAATGTCTAAATACGTTTGACCGAGAATGTCCGTATGATCTAAACCGATACTCGTCAAAATACTCATCAACGGCTGTATCACGTTTGTAGAATCATTTTTAACACCTAGACCTGCCTCGACGATTACGAAATCAACTGGATGAAGCTCGCCGAAATAGAGATACATCATGGTTGTAATGATCTCAAATTCGGTCGCAACTCCTAACTCAGTTTGTTCCTCCATCATTTCACTGACAGGTTTCACACGAGCCACTAGCGCTACTATATCTTCGTTTGTAATTGGTAAACCATTTAAACTGATTCGTTCATTAAATGTTTCGATATATGGAGACGTAAAAGTACCCACTTGATAATCATTTTTGAGTAAAGCTTCACGTAAATAAACAACCGTAGAACCTTTACCATTCGTCCCACCGACATGAATAGCTTGGATATTCTGTTGTGGATTACCAAGTTTATCGAGCATCCATTCCATACGTTTTACACCTGGTTTAATGCCGAATTTTGTTCTTTCATGTATCCAATATAAACTGTCTAGATAATTCATAACTAAGACTCCTACGCTTTTAATTGTTCAATTCTCGCCTTGACACCATCATATTTCTCTTGATATTTCACTTGTTTTTCTTTCTCTTCATTAATGACGTGCTCAGGTGCTTTATTCACAAAGTTGTCGTTTGATAATTTTTTATTAACGCGATCTAACTCTTTTTGCCATTTTTGTAAATCTTTCTCTAGACGTTCTAATTCCTTGTCCATATCAATCAAACCTTCAATAGGTAAAATGACTTCACCTGCAGCAACGACTGTTGTCATCGCTTTATCTGGAATGTCGATTTGTGTTTCAATTTCAAGCGTACTTGGATTACAGAAACGTTCCAAGTAATGTTGGTTCGTCTTTAATAATTGTTGAATCGTTTCATTTTTAGCTTGAATTTTAATAGGAATTTCTTTAGATAGTGGTGTATTCACTTCTAAACGTGATTGACGTACCGCTTTAATGATTTCAACTAACTGTTCCATCACGTCTTTACTTTCTTCAAACACGAGCGATTGATCTACTGTTGGCCATGCGCTTGTCACGATAGATTCACCTTCATGCGGTAAGTTTTGCCAAATGTGTTCAGTAACAAACGGCATAAATGGATGTAATAAACGCATAATACGATCTAAAGTGTAGCTAAGTACAGAGCGTGTTACATTTTTCTGAGCTTCATCGTCACCGTTCATTGGAATTTTACTCATTTCAATGTACCAGTCACAGAACTCGTCCCAAATAAAATTATACAATACGCGGCCCACTTCGCCAAATTCATACTTGTCGCTCAGCTGTGTGACAGTGTCAATCGTTTCATTCAAACGTGTTAATATCCATTGATCTGCAACTGATAAATGACCTGATAAATCAATATCTTCAAATTTGAATGAGTCACCAATATTCATCAAACTAAAACGTGCGGCATTCCAAATTTTATTAATAAAGTTCCAAACAGATTCTACTTTTTCTGTTGAATAACGTAAATCATGACCTGGTGAAGAGCCTGTCGCCAAGAAATAACGTAAGCTGTCTGCACCATATTGATCAATGACGTCCATTGGGTCCACACCGTTACCTAATGATTTACTCATTTTTCGACCATCTTCAGCACGGACTAAACCATGTAATAATACGTCGTTAAATGGTTTTTGACCTGTGAACTCTAAGCCTTGGAAAATCATACGTGCCACCCAGAAGAAAATAATGTCGTATCCCGTCACTAATACATTCGTTGGATAGAAACGTTGATAGTCTGCTGCATCTTCATTTGGCCAACCGAGTGTTGAAAACGGCCATAACGCACTAGAGAACCATGTATCTAACACGTCTTCATCTTGCGTCCAATTTTCAATATCTTCTGGCGCTTCTTCACCGACATAAATTTCTCCTGTTTCATTATGATACCAAGCAGGAATTTGATGTCCCCACCACAACTGTCTTGAAATTGTCCAATCACGAATCTCTTCCATCCAGCGATTAAATGTTTTTTCGAAACGTGGCGGTACAAACTCGATACGGCCCTCAGTATCTTGGTTATTTAAAGCTTGTTCAGCAAGTGGTGCCATTTTAACAAACCATTGTGTTGATAAATATGGCTCAACGACAGCGCCTGAACGTTCGGAATGACCGACAGAATGTGTATGGTTATCGATTTTAATCACTAAACCTTTATCCAACAAATCTTTAACGAGTTGCTTACGACATTCAAAACGCTCCATACCTTCATATTTGCCCGCTTCACTATTCATGTGACCTGCTTCATCCATTACGACAATACGTTCTAAATCATGGCGATTACCGATTTCAAAGTCGTTCGGGTCGTGTGCAGGCGTTACTTTCATCGCACCACTACCGAAGTCTTGATCGACATAGTCATCTGCAATAATTGGAAGTTCACGTCCGACAATTGGTAAAATCACTTTCTTGCCGATCACTTCTTTATAGCGTTCATCATTTGGGTTGACGACAATCGCCGTATCTCCAAGCATCGTTTCAGGTCGTGTCGTCGCAATCTCAATGTAACCTTCACCATCTGCAAATGGATATTTGAAATGATAAAACTTGCCTTCTACGTCTTCATGTACCACTTCAATATCAGAAAGTGCGGTTCTCGCCACAGGGTCCCAGTTAATAATACGTTCACCACGATAAATGAGACCTTTATTGTACATGTCTACGAATACTTTACGTACTGCTTGACTTAATCCTGCATCCAATGTGAAACGCTCTCGGGAATAATCTAAACCAAGTCCTAACTTTGCCCACTGTTGACGAATAAATGAGGCGTATTCCTCTTTCCATTCCCAAGCTTTTTCAAGAAACTTTTCTCGCCCAATATCATGACGCGAAATCCCTTCTTCTCTCATTTTCGCTTCTACTTTTGCTTGTGTCGCAATCCCTGCATGGTCCATACCAGGTAAATAAAGTGTTTCATAACCTTGCATACGTTTCATACGTGTTAAAATATCTTGTAAAGTCGTATCCCACGCGTGACCTAAATGCAACTTCCCTGTCACATTCGGTGGTGGAATCACAATAGTATATGTAGGTTTATCTGAATGATCATTTGGTTTAAAAAGTTCTTGGTCTAGCCATTTTTGATATCGACCCGCTTCAACTTCTTGCGGATTATACTTCGGTTTCATTTCCATTAAAAATCCCTCCATTAAAATAAAAAAACACCTGTCCAAAATAGGACGGATGTTCCGCGGTACCACCTATATTCAATAGTGTAGACAAACCTCTACACTACTGCTCTCTTATGATTAACGCTCATGACACGCTTTAACCTACTCTTAGTTCAATTAAAGTTCAAAACGGGCTACCTTCAGTTATGACTTTTATGCATTTCCAGCTACCATGCACTCTCTATAAAAAGCAAATAACTTACTCTTCCCTGACACTATTTTTGATTTCATTCTTATAGTATACTGAAACGACAATGAAGTCAATACAAGGAGGAACGAAAACATGAACCCATGTGCATTTGGTACAAAAGATCCACTTTATCTCAATTATCACGATCACACCTGGGGCAAACCGCTGTATGATTCACGCGCTTTATTTGAATTGTTAGCCCTAGAATCACAACATGCGGGTCTTTCGTGGTTAACGATTTTAAAAAAGAAGGAAGCCTATCAACAAGCATTTCACAATTTTGACCCCTATCGAATTGCACAAATGCGTGATGAAGATATTGATGCATTAATGGCCTTTCCAAATATCATACATCATCGTCCAAAATTAGAAGCCATCGTCTCACAAGCGAAAGGTTATATTCAAATTGAGCAGGATTACAACAGTTTCAGTTCGTTTTTATGGTCATTTGTCGATGGTGCACCGGTCGATTTTAAATATCAATCTGTTGAAGAACGCATCACCGTTAACGATACAGCTAAAGCATTATCAAAAGCATTGAAACAATATGGATTTAAATTTATTGGTCCTGTTACCGCCTTTTCATTTATGGAAGCTGCCGGCCTTTATAACAGCCATTTAGTATCATGTCCGAACCGATAAAAAATGCTAGACAAACCCATTTCAGCGTTACCATCAATGTATGCCACAATATAAAAGGACTTGGACGTAACATCATCCAAGCCCTTAATTGATATCATTTTTATTGTTACGCTCTATATATTTCAAATACACACTAACGAGTGGTGCAATTAAAAATAGAATAAAGAATACACGGAAAATATGATAACTTGAAATCATCGCAATGTCCGCACCGATATCCAATGCGACCAAGACAATTTGACTCATTCCACCTGGTGCCGCACCAAGGAATAATTCATCAATAGAAGCATGGTTAATGAACTGTACAAGATATACCATTGCTAACGCCCCAAATATAAGCATGACATTTTGATAAGCAATAGCAACTGCAATTCTCCCTTTTAATTGATCTGTTAAATGCGCAATTTGAATGCCGACACGAATCATATAAATAATTTGTGCGCCAGCAATAATGGGTGCATCAAGTGTGAATGTATGGTTCGTTACAAAATTCCAAATGATTAACACGACGATAGGTGCCATCAACATTTTTGTGGGGAAATGAATCCACTTCATCAGCATATAAACGACAGCAATTCCTAAAGCGATAATGACAACGTGTTGTATCGTTAAAACATCCGTTAAATATTGTACGTTCGTTTGATTGACACGATTCGAATGATCAGTTTTAAAGAAAAATGATATTAAAGGCACTAACAACACAACAAAAATGACACGTGACGTTTGTGTCAGACTCACGACAAGGATATCTGCTTTTTTATTTTCTTCAGCCATTACAATCATCTGACTTAACGCCCCTGGGATTACGCTTAAAATAGCCGTTTCACGATTGACATGTGCAATTTTTCTAAAACCAGTGGAGACGACAAGGGCTAACAGTAAAATGAGGACACTCACTAAAACAATCGCGAGCCAATCATCTTTAATATCACTTGTCACACTTCTTGTAAATGAAGTCCCAATTTGAACCCCTAGCATAATTAAGCCTAGTTCACTCAACCAAAACGGCCATTGAACATCTCGTTTTAGTACTTTTACGACAAAAATACTTGCCAAAATGGGTCCGAACATCCATGGCAACATGATATGCAATGCAAACAAAATCCAACCAAACAAAAACGCAATAACGAGTACAAGTAAATTATTGAACATTTTATTTTGTGCCATGGCCTCGCCTCCTAATTTTTTATTACAACGAGGAGTAAGGTTAACACAGTTCTCGTATGACCTCACTCCACTCATAGCAATCATATATTATACGCTTTTCTATTAAACATGCAATTCGCAAAACTTATACATTAGATTTACGATAAATGATGATCAGCGACATGAAAAAAACCTAGGATAGTAGGCTTCAAATATGCACCATCACGAAAAACAGAGGTCGGGACACGTCAATCCCAACCTCATCTATAGTCATATTTAATTATTTTCCGAGACGCTCTAACGCAACATCGAAAGCATGCAATGTTTTTTCAATGTCTTCTTTTGTATGTGCTGTCGATAAAAACATACCTTCAAATTGTGATGGTGGCAAGAAAATGCCTTGTTCAGCAAGTTCTCGATACAGTTGGCTAAACAATTCTAAATCGGATTGGTTCGCTTCTTTAAAGTTTGTGACTGGCCCTTCATTTAAGAAGAATCCAATCATAGAACCTGCTCGATTTACTGTTAACGGCACTTGATGTTTGCTGAAGATTTCAGTTAATCCTTCTTCTAACCTATCACCAAGTTCATTAAAGTAATCATAGCTTTCTGGTGTTAATTGGCTTAATGTCATATAACCACTCGTCATTGCAAGCGGGTTACCTGACAATGTACCTGCTTGATAAATGTCTCCACTTGGTGCAATATGATCCATAATTTCTTTACGGCCACCGAAAGCACCAACAGGTAGACCACCGCCAATCACTTTACCTAGACACGTTAAATCTGGAATGACGTCAAAATAGCCTTGTGCACAATTGTAACCAACGCGAAAACCAGTCATCACTTCATCAAAAATAAGTAAAGCATCATTTTCTTTCGTAATGTCGCGTAACCCTTGTAAAAAGTTGTTAATCGGTGGTACGACACCCATGTTTCCTGAGACGGGCTCTACAATGACCGCTGCGATATCATCACCAAACTCTTCAAATGCGTATTTTACCGCTTCAAGATCGTTATAAGGCACCGTAATCGTATTTTTCGCCGTACCTTCTGGAACACCGGGTGAATCCGGTAAACCTAACGTTGCTACACCAGAACCGGCTTTAATTAACAACGAATCACTATGACCGTGATAGTTACCTTCAAATTTAATGATTTTATTTTTACCAGTATAACCACGTGCTAAACGTAATGTGTCTAATGTTGCTTCTGTTCCGGATGACACCATACGCACTTTTTCAATAGAAGGCACACGTTCAATCACTAATTCAGCTAAACGGTTTTCTTCTAATGTTGATGCGCCAAAGCTTGTACCACGTTCGACAACATCATGAATCGCTTCAATCACTTTAGGATCACGATGACCTAAAATAAGCGGCCCCCAACTGAGCACATAGTCAATATATTCATTGCCGTCAATATCATAAATTCGGCTTCCCTCACCGCGCGCCATAAAAATCGCTGGTGTGTCTACTGATTTAAATGCACGTACGGGGCTGTTCACACCTCCTGGCATCAGTTGTTCTGCTTTTTCAAATGCTTTAATTGATTCGTTATAACGCAATATTGCCGCCTCCTATTATTGTTGATCTAAATATTGACAAATGTCTTTCGCAAAGTAAGTGATAATCATATCTGCGCCTGCGCGTTTCATAGAGATCATTTGCTCCATCACGACTTTTTCTTCATCAATCCAACCATTTAATGCTGCTGCTTTTGTCATACTGTACTCACCACTCACATTATAAGCAATAATCGGTATGTTGCTATTGTTACGTACATCACGAATAATATCAAGGTAACTTAACGCCGGCTTAACAATCATCATGTCTGCCCCTTCGTTAAGGTCAGATTCCAACTCACGTAACGCTTCTAGACGGTTCGCTGGATCCATTTGATACGTTTTACGATCACCAAATGACGGTGCAGATTCTGCTGCATCACGGAATGGGCCGAAAAAGCTTGACGCATATTTAATCCCGTAACTCATAATTGGAATATGATAGTATCCTGCTTCATCTAAACCTTGGCGAATCGCTGCTACGAATCCATCCATCATATTACTAGGAGCGATAATATCTGCACCCGCCTTCACTTGAGAAACAGCTGTTTGAACGAGTAAAGGCAATGTTTTATCATTATCGACATCATGTGTATGTGGGTCAATCACACCACAATGACCATGATCCGTATATTCACATAAACATGTATCGGCAAGAATTAATAAATCATCATACATGGATTTCGCCAAACGTGTTGCTTTTTGAATAATACCCTCTTCAATAAATGCGCCTGTCCCACATGCATCTTTTTCATTCGGAATTCCAAAGAACATAATGGCACGAATCCCTAAATCATATGCCGCTTTCAATTCTTCATGTAGTAGATTTAAGCTGATTTGGTATACACCTGGTAAAGATTTAATTTCTGTTTTAACATCATCTTTTTCTACAACAAAAATAGGATAAATCAAATCTTCTTTTCTCACATGTGTTTCTCTCACCATATCGCGCATCACTTTTGATGAACGTAATCGTCTATGTCTATCGAATTGCATTATTGAACCCTCTCTTCTAAAATTTTAGTCACCATTGATTCTAAAGTTTGAATATCAGCAATAGAGCATGAATCGCCATAATCTTGAATTTGTCGTGCTGTTTGTTGACCAATGGCATAATACCTTTCGAAATTTAATGGTGTGTCATCGTCAAAAAAAGCTTTGACAGCAGAGGCACTCGCAAACGTCAATGCATCCACTTGACCTTGCTCGATACGTGCTTTGGCCTCCTTCACATTTTCCATTAAAAAACGTGACGTATACAAATCAATTTTATCAACATTGAAACCACGTGCTTGCAACGTTTCATGCAGTAATGGGCGCGCACGTTGACTGGATGGAATCAAAATGTGCTCTCCTTGTTGTGTGGGAAATGCCTCAAGAAAGCCTTCTTGTGAGTAATCTGCTGGGTAAAAATCCACTTGCAAGCCTTGTGATTCACAAAATGCTTTCGTTTTCTCGCCTATGACCGCTAATCCATTAAAATTTAACTGCTTTAAATAAGGTAGAAAATGCGTAACGGCATTTTGAGATGTAAAAACAAGCCAATCATAGTGACGACGAAGCACAGATTGATCAAAAGGAAGTGGTTCAGTCGTCACAAATGGAAGATGAAGGATTTCCGCGCGCTGATCATCATAACGCTTTGTTTGGGTCATCACTATAATAGGCTTCATCATTTACACCTCTTTCTCATTTAAAGCTTGAATAATTTTATCCGCACCTTGAGATTTAAGAACACGACTCACTTCGCTACCGACTTGTATTGGGTCTTGACCTGAAAATGTGTACTCAAATCTTTGTTTACCATCTGGAGACATAATCAAACCCGTGAATTGAATCTCAGTATCATTTTTACGTGTTGCATAGCCCCCGATAGGCACTTGACAACTCCCATTCATTTCTTTTAAAAACGTGCGCTCTGCTGTGACACATGCCGCCACGTCTTCATTATGTACTTTTGCGAGTAAAGCTAACAATTCTTCATCATCTGCACGACATTCAATACCAAGTGCACCTTGACCAATAGCCGGTACGAGCAAGTCTTCATCTAAATACGTTGTCACTATGTCATCAGACCAACCCATGCGTTTCAAACCTGCTGCCGCTAAAATGATCGCATCGTAATCCTCTGTTTCTAGCTTTTTCAATCGTGTGTCAATGTTTCCTCTTATCCATTTGATTTCTAGGTTCGGATATTTCGCTAAAATCTGTGCCCCCCGTCTTAACGAACTTGTTCCAATAATACTACCATCAGGAAGTTCGTCTAACGGAATATGATTTTTTGAAATGAAAGCATCGAATGGATTTTCACGGTCCGGAATACATCCTAACGTAAGGCCTTCAGGTAATTCACTTGGAACGTCTTTTAAAGAATGAATAGCCATATCAATATCTCGGCTAAAGAGTTCATTTTGTATTTCTTTCACGAATAAGCCTTTTCCACCGACTTTAGATAATTGGCGATCCACAATTTGATCCCCTTTTGTTACAATTTCTTTAATTTCGATATCTAAAGTAGGATCAACTTCTTTTAAACGATCAATAAATTGTTGGCTTTGAGTCAATGCAAGCTGACTTCTTCTTGAGCCGACGATAAGTTTACGCATAGTGCTTTCCTCCAATTAAAATAAGTTAAACTCCGGTCCATTGGTGAAATGTTGATAATTGAGTCACCACAACTAAATTGATCATACAGCATAAAAATAACATAATATTTAAATTCATTAAAAATGACTGCTTAAAACGACGCGTCAATCGTAATGTAATAAAAATAGAATAGGCAATAAAAATAATAATTGACGAGATCACTTTCAAGTCTAAAAAGATGTCATAGCCAATCGATACCATACCCCACTGAATCCCTAGCACGAGACTTATGAACATAAATATGACACCAACCAAAGAACTGTAGAACACTAACTTTTCAAGTGTTGCGATACTGCTCATTCTAAAGAAATTTTGCGTAAATCGCTTTTCTTTTAAATTTCGATACTGTATTAAATAAATAATCGCATTCACAAACGCAACTGCGAAAACCACATAACTCAATAATGCGAGTGAAATGTGGAAAAACAGTAATTCATTCAAAGCTGTGAGTCGCGCACCGTCCAATTTAAATTGTCGCGGATGGAACGTGTGAATCGTCATGAAGACAAACCCAATCACATTCAAAAAGGCGATCATAAAATCAGACTGACGCAACACGGACATCACAAAAGTAATCGTCAAAATCAACCACGTTAATACATAAAAACTCTCGATTAAAGAGGTTAAAGGGAGTTGCTTTTGCCATATAATAAACATAGTTAAAGAGATTGTTTGACAAAACCAAACAATCCCTAAAGCATAGAACCCTATATTTTGTAGACGATAATTCTTTTGAAACACATCAATGATCAAACACACCATACTGACTAAATAAATCAATAAAATGATTTCATGAAAACGTATGAAAAACGCTTCTTCCATAGCATCACCGTTCTTTAAGTTTCTATACTTAATAATCTTTCTTTCAACACAGATTTTTTCTTTTCAATCGCTTGTGTTTTATAATCTGCTTCAACTTCTAAATCAAAAATTTCTTGGAATAGTGCTAACTTCGCATCCGCATGCTTATCATCACTAATCTCTTTCGCTTGTTTGATCGGATCTTTTAGCATTTGATTAATGATGCTCTTCGTATGCTTAGAAATCACTTTTCGTTCGCGCTCTGACATATTGGGTAATTTACGGCTAATACTATCCATCGTATCTTGTTGGATTTGCATTGCTTTTTCACGTAACGCACGAATGACCGGAACGACACCGAGCATACGCACCCATTCATTATGTTTATCAATTTCTGTTGGAATACGTGATGCAATTTGTTCTGCTGCAAGTTGACGTTCACGCAAGTTTGCATCAACGAGACCCTTTAGATCATCCACGTCATAAATAAACAACTCGGAATGCGACATGTCGACAGGTTCAATATCTCTTGGTACAGCAATATCAATCATGACTTTTTGAGATGATTTCGCAACGCTTTGACACATTTCTAACATCTCTTTTGTAATGATAAATTGTTCTGCACTCGTTGAACTAATCACGATATCTGCTGAAACAATGGCTTCCCCTAGTGACGCCCATTCGCCGACTTGAACACCATGTTGATCTGCTAATGCTTGTGCACGTGATAATGTACGGTTAATGACTGTAATATGACTCACGCCAGCACCTTTTAAGTTTAAAACAGCTAATTCTGCCATTTCGCCCGCACCAATGACTAACGCTTGTTTTTTATTCATTTTACCGAACATTTTTTTCGCAAGTTCCACCGCACCGTAAGACACACTAATCGTATTATCAGCAATATCTGTTTCATGATGTGCTTTTTTACTAAATGTGATTGCTTGCTTGAATAGTTCATTAAAAATGGTACCAGTTGTTCCCGCTTCTTGTGCTGTGAAAAACGCATCTCTCATCTGACCTAAAATTTGTGTTTCACCTAATACGATTGAGTCTAAGCCTGCAGTAACTCTGAATAGATGTTCAATCGCTTCGTCCTCAATTTTCACTTCAGACATCCCCTTGATATCATCTACTTCAAAATTAAATTGTCGCGCTAAAAATCTTTGAATATAGTAACGTCCCGTATGAATTTGGTCAACTACCGCATACACTTCAGTACGGTTACACGTTGATAAAATCACGTTTTCTAAAATAGATTTTGTCTCGAACAACGCTTCATGCACGTGTGTCAAACTCTCTTCTTGAAATGAAAGTTTTTCACGACATGCTACATCAGCTGTTCGATGATTCACACTAACTGCTATTAAGTACATGCTTATGCCCCCATATATTCTACAATGACTACATTATAACACAGATTAGAGTCATTCTAATTAAAAATGCATAATCATGTTAAGATTTTTAAAATGACTTTCTAAATTTTTATCATAATTGTAGTCGTGCATGACTTTCATCTATTGATAATAGGTTATGCTTCCTCTATGAACGCACTAATGGCTGCCCAAATTTGGTCTTGTTTCTTTTTCTCAATGGAGGAGTAACTGATAATTTGATCGCCAGGTTCTAATTCCAATTTTTCTTTAATGATTTTAATATGCTTTTGTACTTTACCTTTAGGGATTTTATCTTCTTTCGTTGCGATAATGAGTGTTGGAATGTCGTAATACTTCAAAAAGTCATACATTAACACATCATCTTCAGTTGGCGGATGACGTAAATCGACTAATTGAATCACGAGTTTTAATGCTTCTCGTGTTGTGATATATGTTTCGATCATCTTACCGAAAGCTTCACGTTGCTTTTTACTTACTTTCGCATAACCATAGCCTGGTACATCGACAAAAATCAATTGGTTATCGATGTTAAAAAAGTTTAAAGTTTGCGTTTTACCGGGTTGTTGAGACGTTCTCGCCATATTTTTCCGGCCAATCATACTGTTAATAAATGTTGATTTTCCAACATTTGAGCGACCACTTAATGCAACTTCAGGCAAATCTAACTCTGGATATTGCTCTGGTTTAACAGCACTAATCAGAATGTCTACTTCATTTGGGTTGATATTCATCAGTTTTACACCTCGTTTATGTATCATCATACTCTTTTTAGATTACCTTAATTGCTCAAAGTTTTTCAACAAATGTTCGGTTTCTCTATATCGAAATAATGAGCATTTATATTTTTACATATTTGATATTGATATTAAAGCGAAAAAAGGCTGAGTCATAATCTGACCTGATTATGAAACCCAGCCTTTTTAAAATTAAGCGTGTTGAGCCATTCGATAACTTAACCGTGATTTTAAGCAGATGTTTTTGTTGTATTCACAAGGTTACCTTCCGCGTCGTAGAGTTCAGGCTCTGTCTCATTTACAATTGTTTCTTTTGTAATGACAACTTTAGCGACGTTTTCTGTAGAAGGAATATCATACATAATATCAATCAATGCTTCCTCAATAATTGAGCGTAAACCACGTGCACCTGTTTTTCTTTCAATCGCTTTTTCACTAATTGCAGCTAATGCTTCATCAGTAAATTCTAACGCAACATCATCTAATTCAAGCATTTTAGTGTACTGTTTAACCAACGCATTTTTAGGTTGTGTTAAAATGTTTTTCAATGCTTCAACATCGAGTGTTTCAAGGTTTGCGACGATCGGTACACGTCCGATAAACTCAGGAATTAAACCGTAAGTTTGTAAATCTTCTGGACGGATTTGCTCTAATAAGCTTGCTTCATCAAAATTAGAAGCTTCATTGCTCGCAAAACCGATTACTTTTTCACCGAGACGACGTTTAATCACTTCATTAATACCGTCAAATGCCCCTCCAAGAATAAATAAAATATTTGTTGTATCAATTTGAATGAATTCTTGGTTAGGATGTTTACGTCCACCTTGAGGCGGCACACTTGCTGTTGTACCTTCTAAAATTTTAAGCAATGCTTGTTGTACACCCTCACCTGAAACGTCACGTGTGATGGATGTGTTTTCTGATTTACGTGCAATTTTGTCAATCTCATCGACATAAATAATCCCTTTTTCTGCTTTATCAATATCAAAATCAGCAGCTTGGATTAAACGTAATAAAATGTTTTCAACGTCTTCACCGACATAACCTGCTTCAGTCAGGCTTGTTGCATCCGCAATTGCGAAAGGTACATTTAATGTACGTGCCAATGTTTGTGCGAGTAACGTTTTACCGCTACCTGTTGGCCCAATTAAAGCGACGTTACTTTTTTGTAATTCAACGTCATCATCTTTAGGTCCAAGTTGTTGAACACGTTTGTAGTGGTTATAAACCGCTACTGCCAATGATTTTTTCGCTTTTTCTTGACCGATAACATAGTTGTTTAATTGATCCATAATTTCTTTTGGTGTTGGTAATTCAGTGAGCTCTTCTGCTTGTTGTTGATTTAATTCTTCTTCAACGATTTCAGCACATAGCTCAATACATTCGTTACAAATATAAACACCGCTACCTGCTACCAATTTTTTAACTTGGTCTTGATCTTTACCACAGAAAGAACATTTTAAGTTTTCTTCATCATCATTGAATTTAAACATACTTTATTACACCCCTGTTCTTTTACGACTATACTAGAAAGCATTCTATTACGCAAATATAGACCATTTCAAGTTTTTTGCATTTTGCACAATAAAACACAAGCGATGTGTGATATTGTGGCTCCAGTAAAAGTCATCCTCAACTTCTGTATCTCATCTATTTTAATTCGTAGTGTCTTCATAAAGTTTCATACCAACGCTTCATCCAACAAAAGATACGCTCAAACTTGCTGAATGAACTTCCCCAAGCTTGCCGTTAATATACTATGTGCTAGCGACATAAAAATCAAATCATTTGCAAAAATACATTAACGTAACTGTTTAATCAGCTGTTGTCATAAATACTAAGCGGAGTGCGGTTGTTATCAAATGGTCATCATTTGATTACAACAACCCACCCCGGTTGATTTCACATTTTATTAAAATACATTTTGTCGAAACGGTTCATTGAGAGTTGTGTTAGTGGGACCACACATCATTTGAAGTTGATGTGCGGTCCCACTGATTAACCTTCATTAAATTTTATCATTCAAACTTGTAATGAAAGTTTTCAATACGACGCATTAATAAAATATGCGTGCTTATGCTTCTTCTTGGTTGTCTTCTGAAGTACTTTCAACTAATTTCGCTTCGTCTACTAATAAGTCAATAACTTTTTTCACACGAACATCGTTTTTAACAAGATCAGTGTTGCCAAGTGTTTTCTTAATATCTTCAACAGAAATGTTAAATTGTTCGCTCATTGTTTCAAGTTCTTTGTCTACATCTTCATCAGTCACTTCGATATTTTCCGCATCTGCAATGGCAGCTAATGTTAAGTTTGTTTTCACACGTAACTCAGCATCTACTTTCATTTGTTCACGTAAATCATCTTCTGATTGACCTGAAATTTGGAAGTAAGTGTTTAAGTCTAACCCTTGTTGTTGAATACGTTGTGCAAATTCGCTCATCATGCGATCTTGTTCTGTACGTACCATCGCTTCTGGAATATCGATTGTCGCATTGTCAGTTGCTAAAGTAATCGCTTCTTCTTTTTGCGCATTTTCAGCGTCAGTTTTCTTTTGTTCTTCAAGTTGTTGACGTAAGTTTGCTTTGAATTCTTCTACATTGTTTGCATTAGAATCTAATTCACTAGCAAGCTCATCGTCTAATTCTGGTACTTCTTTAGCTTTGATTTCGTTAATTTTTGTTTTAAATACAGCAGGTTTTCCAGCTAATTCTTCTGCGTGGTATTCTTCTGGGAATGTCACTTCAACATCTTTTTCTTCCCCAACTTTTAAGCCTACAAGTTGCTCTTCAAAACCTGGGATGAACATACCTGAACCGATTTCCAAGTCGTATCCTTCAGCTTGACCACCTTCGAATTGCTCACCATCAACATAGCCATCGAAGTCTAAGTTTACTGTGTCGCCTTCTTCAACTTGACCGTCTTCTTTAACGACCATATCAGTCATTGCGTCAAGACGTTGTTCTACTGCTTTGTTGAATTCTTCTTCAGTCACTTCAGTGTTTTGTTTTTCGATTTCTAAACCTTTGTAGTCACCTAATTGTACTTCAGGTTCAACGATTACAGTTGCATCAAAAGTGAATGGTTGACCTTTTTCAATTTGTGTTACTTCAATTTCAGGTTGATCAACTGGATTGATACCTGTTTCTTGTACAGCTTCACTGTATGCTTTTGGTAATAAGATGTCTACTGCATCTTGGTATAAAGCTTCTACGCCAAAACGTTGTTCGAAAATTTGACGAGGTACTTTCCCTTTACGGAAACCAGGTACGTTAAGTTGTTTAACTACTTTTTTGAAAGCTTGATCTAACGCTTTATCTACTTCTTCTGCAGGTACGGATACTTGTAATAATCCTTCGTTACCTTCTTTTTTTTCCCAAGTTGCTGTCATGTAAAAAAACCTCCATGATTTATCATTTTTAAAATTTTTCAACTTCTTTATTATAACATAGGTTGACCTTCTTTGAAATAATGAGACCTATGTATTTAACGATTTTATGAGTTTAAATATCTCTACGTGTAATGAATCCACATTGACTTCCTTACCCATTAACTGATGGAAATATGCAATGTAAGTATCACGCCACATCTCTACAGTCCCATAGTCTAGGATATTTACAGGATAAAGCGCAATATTATTTGCATTAAGTAAAATATAGGCTTCTTGAACCAGTGACGGTATTTCCACTTCTAACGCATCAATCACTGCAGGCAACAATTGATCTTTAAAGACAGTTTGTTCAATACCAACAAGCTCAGAGGGTATCACTTGAATTTGACGGGAATCTTTTTCTACGGTAACGCCTTGATTGTAGCCAGCAAAACGTAAATACTCCAACATCAAACTTTGAATACTTGCAACGATAGGCTCGTGAGCTAACAGGTAAGCAATCGTTTCACTGAACTGATAGACACGATCGTCAATTAATGTGAGCACTAATTGCGTTTGATCATAATGACTCAGCTCGCTAAATCGTTGTAATCGATGCAACATATAATCTTGACGTTCGTCGAGTTTGGATTGTGCTTGATTTTTAATAGGTAATAAAGTCATACGGGTTTCATGTGCATCGACTTCATCAAGCACCTGGTCCACCATTTCAACTGTCGCTTTATATTGTTCTAAAGCATACAAACTTTTAATGTAATACACGATGTACGTATCATATGGCGGAAAACCTTGCATCATTAAAATGTTCGCCTCTTCTTTCAATTCAAGATACGCACCGAGTTGCCACAATATATCACATTTTATTATCGCAAGTTCAGATGTCAATTCAAAGTGACGCTCATACGTAATGAAGTGATCATAAGCGTGTTCGTACTGTTCCTTGTCGAATGCCTCTGTAATATCATTTATTAACTTTTCTTTAAGTTTAGGAAATGGAATGATGTCAGACATGCCATTCACCTATTTCAACTGTTCTAATATTAACGCACTCCACGATTCGAATGCACTCGTGTCATTAATTTGGCTTAATGGTTGCCACTGAATCTTTAAAGTATCCGTTTCACGCACTTCGACATCTTGTTGCTTAACCTTTACTTTAAACACGACACCGATATGCACTTGACCGACTTCATTATGATCATCATTAATAAAGCCAATGAATTCAAGTGGCGTTTGATCGTTAATTTTAACACCAATTTCCTCTTCAAGTTCTCGACTGGCATTTGTTTTAATAACTTCATCAATATGGTGCGCTTCAGGAACATCATTCATATGTCCGCCTACACCGATAGATGCGTTGCCGTGAAGTCGTGCCTCGCCGCCACCTGATAATCGCTCATAGACGAGTAATTCATCATGCTCATTTTCAATTAAACAATAACTAATCAATTGTTTAAAACTTGGATCTTCTTCCATATCACCGCGTCTTTTCACTTCATATTGAGAAAGCTTGTCATAAATTTTTTGACCGTTCTCTTCAGATTGATCTAAAAACCCGTTGAATGCGAGCGCCTCTTCTTCAAAAAGCAAACGACGTGGGACTACAGTAATTTGTTCATCAAATTTTGACATTGTGAGCTCCTTTTATTCGTTTTTTATATCGTAACAAAAGAAATGAATGGTGGTAAAGTCATAATGAAAAAGAGTTGGCGCGTCACAATAGACCCCAACTCTTTCTCTACTATTTTAAAGCTGCTTTCGCTTGGTTTACTAATTCAGCAAATGCTTTCTCATCTGAGATTGCGATTTCTGATAACATTTTACGGTTAATGTCGATACCCGCTTGTTTTAAACCGTTCATTAAACGAGAATAACTCATGTCATGTTGGCGTGCAGCCGCATTGATACGTGTAATCCATAATTTACGGAAATCACGCTTTCTTTGACGACGGTCACGGAATGCATATTGACCTGATTTCATAACTTGTTGTTTTGCAACTTTATATAATGTGCTTTTCGCACCGAAGTAACCTTTAGCTAATTTGATTGTCTTTTTACGACGCGCTCTTGTTACTGTTCCACCTTTAACACGTGGCATAATAAACTCCTCCTTTTATCTCTACGGTATGCACTTTTGCCATACCTCTCATATATTTTCGTACTTTAGAATGATTATTTAACGTATGTTAATAATTGTTTTACGCGTTTTGCATCGCTTTTTGATACTAATGAAGCTTTACGTAATTGACGTTTTTGCTTTGTAGATTTATTAGCGAATAAGTGTGAAGTGTAAGCTCTAGAACGTTTAAGTTGACCAGATCCAGTTCTTTTTACACGTTTCGCAGCTCCGCGGTGGGTTTTCATTTTAGGCATGATGTTTTCCTCCTATTATCACTTTTTATTTTTCATTAATTGGGGCTAACATAAGGAACATTTGTCGACCTTCCATTTTCGGCTTTTGCTCGATTGTTGCAAGGTCTTGACACGCTTCAGCATATCGCTCTAACACGCGTTGTCCAATTTCTTTATGCGTAATCGCACGCCCTCTGAAACGAATTGAAACTTTAACTTTGTCACCTTTCGTTAAAAACTTGCGTCCGTTTTTAAGCTTCGTATTGAAGTCGTGTTCTTCAATTGTTGGGCTTAAACGGATTTCTTTAACGTTGATGATTTTTTGTTTCTTCTTCATCTCTTTTTCTTTTTTCTGTTGCTCGAATTTGTATTTGCCGTAATCCATAATACGAGCAACAGGTGGTTTAGCATTTGGCGCAACAACGACTACATCCAAACCAAGTCGATCTGCCATTTCCAATGCTTCATTTTTAGATTTCAATCCGATTTGGTCACCATTTTGTCCGATGACACGTAATTCTTTTGCGCGAATCTTTTCGTTAACTTGCGTTTGATCTTTAGCTATGGTTGACACCTCCAAAAAGTTTACGAATGGTCCAAGTACGAAAAAAAGCGAGGGTATTTAACCCCCGCTTCTCACGTCAACATGAACATACACTACATGTTTAATCGTTAACCTGCCAACAGCTTGCTGCGTCGCTACAGGTGAGAAGCGGGATGCTTCTACTTGGTCCGTTTCGTATTCAACAGATACAATCATACCAACTCAGTGTATATTAGTCAATGTTTTTTTGAAAGTTTTTTTCAACTGTTTCCACATTTGGATCTAAGTTGACGTCTTTTAATGGAATTATTTTCGTTTTATAGCGGATTTTGTGATAGATAAAGAACGCTAAAAATACCGGAATTCCCATATAAGTAATTAAAAATCGATTGATATCAAAATCACCCGTTTGAATAAAATCAACATCTTGTCCGATGATAACAATAATACAAAGTACAGTCGCGAGAATTGGACCAAATGGGAACCACTTCGCTTGATACTTTAATTTGTGAACATCGTAATTTTGTGCAGCAAACGCTTTTCTAAAACGATAATGACTAACCGCAATACCTACCCATGCGATAAAGCCTGTCAGACCACTCGCTGCAACAATATATTCGTACGCATCGCCACTGATATGTTGTAATACAAAGATCAACACAACAATCACCGCAGTAGATAACATCGACAAGATCGGTGTGCCGTTTTTATTTGTACGACTAAACGCATTCGATGCAAGACCGTCTTTACCCATCGAATATAGCATACGTGTGCTTGCATACATCCCAGAGTTACCCGCCGATAATACAGATGTTAAAATTACGGCATTCATAAATGAGGCAGCAAACGCGAGTCCTGCATTTTTAAAGACGAGTGTAAATGGAGAAGTTGCAATGTCATCCCCACCGCCCATTAAGGCAGAAGAGTTGTATGGAATGAGCATCCCGATAATAAAGATCGCTAAAATGTAAAAGAGTAAAATTCTCCAGAACACTTGCTTAATTGCTTTCGGTACGGCACGCTGAGGATTTTCGGACTCACCTGCAGTAATCCCCACTAACTCAGTACCTTGGAAAGAGAACCCAGCGACTAAGAACACGCCGAACACAACGAGTAAGCTACCACCAAACCCGTCACCTAAAATCGGTGCATCTCCAGTTGTAAATGTATCAAAGCCCACTGCTTGACCGCCCATGATGCCTAAAATTGTCAATAAGCCGACAATAATAAAGACAATCACCGTCGCTACTTTGATGAACGCAAACCAATATTCACTTTCACCATATACTTGAACCGACAAGGCATTAAGACTAAAAATAATCACCATGAAGATACAACTCCATGCCCAAGCAGGTAAAAATTGTAGAGGTGCCCAATATTGGATGACTTGAGCAGCAATCGTCACGTCGGCCGCTACTGTAATGACCCAGTTAAACCAATAGTTCCATCCTAAAGCAAAACCTAAAGATGGATCGACAAAACGCGTGGCATATGTGCTAAACGAACCTGTAACAGGTAAATACGTCGCCATTTCCCCAAGTGATGTCATTAAGAAGAACACCATTACACCGATAATCGCATAGCCTAAAAGTGCACCTAAAGGTCCCGCATCATGAATAGCGCCCCCAGATGTCATAAACAGTCCAGTTCCAATCGCACCACCGATCGCGATCATCGAAATATGACGATCTTTGAGATGGCGTTGCACTGCATGTTGATTTTCCGTTTTTTCATTACTCATTTTCTTAATCCTTTCCTAATTGCTTAGAGGTTAAGACAAATTGTGTGAAGCTAGTTAAGTTTTAAATTAATCAACCTAGTAAAAATAAAAGCAGTGATGGCATCTATGTTGATGCCACCCCTGCTCATTATTTATGAATCGGTAGCACATCACATTTGTGACAGTCTAGCGCCTTTCGGACACTAGCCCAACGAAAAATGGCGATGGTCCATTTCCGTTTCGGCAACTTTACCTTTCACATGTTGGGGCTTTGTACCATCTTACAACCCAACCGCTACTCATCAAAGTTGCGCCTCTAACTCAATCAAATCGTTTTATAAATTGTTTCATTATACTACTATACATGATAGCCGTGCACCTATCAACATTATCTTTGTTTTTTCAAACGAATTTCATCAACTAAATCCCAAATGAAAGTATCTTTTTCAATTGTTTTTTGGTCTTTTGAACCGTATTGACGCACATTGACTTCATTGTTTTCAAGTTCTTTATCCCCGACAACCAATTGATATGGTATTTTCTTCATTTGCGCTTCACGGATTTTATAACCCATTTTTTCATTACGATCATCAATATGCACACGGACACCTTGAGATTTTAATTCGTCGTGAATTTGACGTGCGTAATCGTAATGCAAGTCGTTGTTAACTGGAATAATTTCAACTTGTTGTGGTGCTAACCAAGTTGGGAATGCCCCTTTTGTTTCCTCAGTTAAGAAGGCAACAAAACGTTCCATTGTTGATACGACACCACGGTGAATGACAACCGGTTGATGATGTTCCCCATCTTTACCAATGTAAGTCAGTTCAAACTTTTTCGGTAATAAGAAGTCAAGTTGCGCTGTTGACAATGTTTCTTCTTTACCCATTGCAGTTTTCACTTGAACGTCTAATTTAGGACCGTAGAATGCCGCTTCGCCAATCGCTTCTTCATACGGTAAGTTCATTTCATCTACCGCTTCTTTTAACATCGCTTCAGCAGTGTTCCACATGTCGTCATCGTCAAAATATTTTTCTTTATCCGCTTTATCACGATAACTTAAACGGAATTTGTAATCCTTAAAACCAAAGTCATCGTAGACATCCAAAATCATTTGAACAACGCGTTTGAACTCTTCTTTAATTTGGTCTGGTCGCACGAAGATATGCGCATCATTTAAAGTCATCCCACGCACACGCTGTAATCCTGATACAGCACCACTTGCTTCATAACGGTGCATTGTACCAAGTTCCGCGATACGAATTGGCAACTCACGATATGAATGAGGTTTGTTCGCATAAATCATCATATGGTGTGGACAGTTCATCGGTCTCAGTACCATCGCTTCATCCGCATCCAGTTGCATTGGTGGGAACATGTCTTCTTGATAATGGTCCCAGTGTCCTGATGTTTTGTACAAATCGACATTAGCCATCACTGGAGTGTACACGTGGTCATAACCGAGACTAATTTCTTTATCGACAATATAACGTTCAATTTCACGGCGAATTGTTGCACCATTGGGTAGCCATAAAGGTAAACCTGCACCGACAAGTTGATTGTTTGTAAAGAGTTCCATTTCTTTACCGATGCGGCGGTGATCACGCTCCTTACGCTCTTCTAACAATTGAAGGTGTGCTTTTAAGTCTTTCTTGTCGAAAAATGCTGTACCGTAAATACGTTGTAACATTTTATTATTGCTGTCGCCACGCCAATACGCACCAGCAGTTGATAACAATTTGAACGCTTTAATTTTAGATGTACTTGGAACGTGGACACCACGACATAAATCAGTGAATTCACCTTGACTGTACAATGTCACTTGTTCGTCTTCTGGAATCGCCTCAATTAATTCCAATTTATATGGATCGTTTGCAAAAAATGACTTCGCTTCATCTCTTGAAACAACTTGACGCTCGACTTTATGATTTTCTTCAATAATTTGTTTCATTGTCTTTTCAATCTTTTCGAAATCATCACTTGAAACCTTTTCTTCCATATCGAAGTCATAGTAGAAGCCACCATCAATCACTGGGCCAACACCGAAATGTACATCACCGTACAAACGTTTTAATGCTTGTGCCATTAAATGCGCTGTGGAATGTCTTAACACTTCTAACGCTTCATCACTACCAGGCGTAATGATTTCAATTGCGCCATCTTCTTCTAAAGGACGTGTTAAATCGACCAATTGTTGATTAAATTTACCGGCAACGGCTTTTTTACGTAACCCTGGACTAATAGATTGCGCAATTTCTTCTGTTGTCGTACCCTTTTCAAACGCCTTTTCATTACCATCTGGGAACTGCACTTTAATTTCTGCCATAATGATCCTCCATTTCACATATTTTGCTTAAAATTGAAGAAAATAAAAAACCCCATCCCAACAAAAGGGACGAGGTTTTCGTGTTACCACCCTAATTTGTCACATACCTATCCTGTGACATCTCTACATAAGATAACGGTCTTGAGCCGGGCATTCATTACAAACACCATTTATCTATAGAGGGAGTAACATCGATGACTATGCACTACATTCTCAATCACAGTAGTTCCCTGTACCATAGCGATACCGATATCATATCCTCAAACTTTAGCAACATTATTGATTTATATACATATTATAACGCTATTTTTAAAATTTTCAATGCTTACGATAATTTTCTCCTTCAAGTAAATAAGGTGTACTCAAAGTTTTCACACGTTCCATAATCCGTTTCGCTTTCATTCGATCAACACCATTTTTCGTATCAGCCAAATGTGTTTCTAATTCATCTAAGTTCATATTTGAGCTGAAAAATGTCGGAAGTTCTTGAATCATACGGTAATGTAAAATGGGACCGAGCACCTCATCACGTACCCAAGGCGTCATATCTTCAGCACCTAAATCGTCTAAAAATAATACGCGTGCTTCACGAACTTGTTCAATACGTTTTGCTGTCGTACCATCTTTAAAACCATTTTTTAATGTTCGAATAAACTCTGGCACATAAATAATCATCGAAGGGACTCGGTTGTTTTTCAACTCGTTCGCAATCGCACCTAAAATAAATGACTTCCCTGTACCAAACTCACCATATAAATAAAAACCTTTAACCGGACGCTTTTCAATAATCGCATCAATTAAATCGTCTAATTGCATGGCTAAATCTAAACGATTGCGTCGCGTCATATAAATATCTTTAATTTTGGCGTTTAACGTATCGGGATGCATATGAAATGATGTAATCATACTTTTCGCATTTTGTTCCTCGTCGTGCCTGATTTTGCATGGGCAAGACTTGTAACGAATTTTGATATGTTGTTGATCAATATACAATTCAGGAATGTGACCCCTTACGAAATTAGGACAATTTTCATACGTATGTGTCCCATCGTAGTGTTTTTGCTGATCTTTATATTCCTGCAAGATGTTCAAATCTTCCTCAATCATTCGGTTCGTTACTTCAGATTGGTGTGCGGCTAAAAATGCTTTCACATCTGGATCCGCTAAGACTTGCTTTTTAATTTGTTGAATCTTTTGTTCGAATGCATTGTTGCCACCGATAATACTATTAAAACTTTTCATTAATCTTCACCCGCCCTTCTCTTTTGTTCTAACCTTTTCAAGAACGCTGCACGATCTTTTTCCAATGCTTCTTGATCTTCCTCTTTTTGTTCGTACTCTTCTGGATGCGTCACCCAACGCGGTTGTTTTTCTTTTTTGTGATAAAATGGACCGTTTGCGTTTTGACTATAGCTTTCCATTCGTTTTTGTTTCGATTTTTCCTGATTTTTTTGAATTTCCATCGCCTTCTCATATGCAGAACGCGCGTCCGTCACACCACTTTTTTTCCATGTTGAAGCAACGGAATAAACATATTTTTCAGGTAAGTTATTATCCGTTTTTTGCATCACATATTGCAATAAAATATTGATAGCCCCAAAATTAAAGCCTTCACGTTGCACTAATTCTTCCACCATATCTTTTTGATAACGAGGCGGCTCAGAACCTCCATATTCCGTGAGCATGACAATCGGACTCGTTTGATCCATTAAAGCAAACCACTCATCCCAATTTGACACCGTTTTTTCTTGTGCTTCAGACATTTGTTCCGAAGCGGTCACCGTCACTTGCGGCTGTAATGATGGTAATTGTTGTTGATGTTCCATTAAATAGTAACTTTGTGCTTGTTTGCGTAAATCTTTAACGGATAAAGATTGATCTGCATTGAGCGATTTCAAAATAATCGTCTTCATAACGTCCGGCGATAAACGATACAATGTCGCCAATTGAACGATCAGCGATTTTGTCGGTTCTGATAAAATCGTTTGGCTCACATAATGCGTCTGCAACATGTCAGCCAACAATTCAAAATCAAACGTCACATCTGTTAAATCAACCCCTTGATATTGCGATGCTTTAAGCGCTACATCTGAAGTGGCCACTTGTTGCTTAGGTACTTTAAAGACATCCGTAAACTTTTTCGTCACATTTGAAAATCCCGCCAAATCGAGTGGTGTTGGCATAAAATAATTTTTCAATGTATGATACCGTTCTTGTCCGACAACTTCATAAAAATAAATCGACAACATCGGATCATTGAAAAAACGTTCTGGCGTGGGTGGCGGGATGAGTTCATACACAAATTGTGTCGTGTTTTCAGATTGACGGACGAACGTTTTTAACAGGCCAATGCCTTCTAACAAATCTAAAAACTCTCTAAAGCGGCCGAGGCTCAATTTTAACTCCGACATAATCGTATAATGTGTAAAACCTTGGTCGAATGTAGCAGACTCAAATTGGTTCAAAAACTGGTACACACCGATTGCTTCAGCACCAACTAACGGTGTGAATAACCGATTCAAAATATCATAGTGTACTGCATGATATTGAAATGGACGCATGACGATAAAGCCGTCGTGCGGACTTAACTGATTTTGATACATAAATTGATTCATTCGTTATTCACTCCGCTTGTTTTCTTTCAATATCCCTTGCATAGATTTTAATAATTGATCCACATCTTTAAATTCTCGATACACAGAAGCAAATCGCACATAAGAGACTTGGTCGACATGCATTAATAAATCCATGACATACTCCCCTATATCTCTAGATGACACTTCTGCAATGCCTTCTTCACGCAATTTCCATTCAACTTGATTCGTAATTTCTTCCAATTGTTGGAAACGGACGGGTCGCTTTTCACACGAGCGCACTAAGCCATTTAATATTTTTTCTCGATTGAACTGTTCGCGTGTACCGTCTTTTTTGACGACGATAAGCGGACTCATTTCTATATGTTCAAAAGTAGTGAAACGTGTACCACAATTGTCACATTCACGTCTTCTTCTAATTGCATTCATATCATCTGCATGTCTCGAATCCACTACTCGAGATTGGGTATGATTGCATTTTGGACATTTCACGACTTTGTCACCTTCTTAGTCATAGTTTTTGTTTCATTATACTATGAAACGACATGATTTCAAAAGTTAGGATATTTGTGGCAGTGTGCCTAGTGTTACGAGTGGGCTTGTCTTTTGAACATGCTAGTGGCTTTCCTTTTTGAACATGTCGGTTTTTTGGAACATATCGGTCTTTTTGGAACATGTCGGATGCATACGATTGCCGTCTTGGACTCGCGTTTCCCAGGGGCTGAGGGGAGGTTGTGACAAAAGCGCTTAGGATTTGAGCAGAACCGAGCGATGAGCAAAATTGATTTCCAAATTTTGTCGAAATCGCGGGAGTTCTGTCGAAAATCCTGCTTTTGGAACACCGTTTATTGATTCCCAGCGCATCCATTCATTGTGGATTTTGGGAGCAGTACAGAAATCTCATGTGTAACAAAGATTTCGTCGTACTGCCCCCGCAAGGCTGACTAGACTTCTCAAAAGTGTATACGTTGAGAAGTCAGACAGCTACTGCGATAAACAGCAACCACTATTAAAGTAAAGAAGCGACTGTCAGCAATATGCACGCATTCCCTCGGGAGTCTCGTCCATCCGGCAATCTTGCACGAACAAGCGCAAGTAAAGAGAACAGTGTCATACATCCCCACAGTTCACTTCATCAAAAAGTTCAGCCTCGTTTCATCTTATTTTTTGTTTTTGGGACACCGTTTATCAATTCACCAGTGCATCCATTCATCGTTACCTAGACTGCTACTGGGTTAACGTCGAGGAAAATGCTGAGCTACTTACTAATGATCATTGATGTATACAGCTTTTAAAACAAACTCTCTTAAGGTAGTAGCTCGATATTTGACTTAAATGATGTGCATTTGGATTTAGTCGAACTTACCCATCTCTCTGGTTTTAAATGAATCAAGAGCAAAAACTAAAAAATTGCCCCTAAGCACACGTGTCTATAAGGGCAATTATTGTTATATATTTTAAAAGAAAGGATTTCAAATGGATAAAAACCTATCATTTATTGTGCAACTGTGCTTGGAATTTGAGCAGCGATTTGTTGTAACACGTCGACCACTCTTGTTGAATAACCCCATTCATTGTCATACCATGCGAGTACTTTAACTTTACGATCTCCCATGACGATTGTTGAAGGTGTGTCGACAATTGCTGAATGTGCATCAGTCGTGAAATCATCTGATACAAGTGGCTCATCCGAAACAGCGACAACACCATTTAAATCATTGTCTTTAAATAATTGATTCACTTCTTCTTTAGTCACAGATTGTTTTAAATCAACGACCAAGTCAACAAGTGACACATTTTTAGTTGGCACGCGTAACGCCATCCCGTGCATTTTACCTTCAAGTTCTGGTAAAACAAGTGCGAGTGCTTTTGCTGCACCGGTTGATGTTGGAATGATACTTTCAAAAGCTGCACGTGCACGACGTAAATCTTTATGTGGATTGTCTAAATTGTTTTGGTCGTTTGTCACGGCATGTACTGTCGTCATTAAGCCATTTTCGATTCCAAAACGATCATTTAATAATTTGGCAATCGGTGCTAAACAGTTTGTCGTACAAGATGCGTTACTAAAAATGTCATAACGTTCTGTATCGATGTCTTGGTCATTGACACCTTTCACAATCGTTTGTACGTCTCCTCCTTTTGAAGGCCCTGTTAAAATTACCTTTTTAGCACCTGCGCGAATGTGGGCATCTGCTTTATCGCCATGATTAAATTTACCTGTTGCTTCTACTACGATATCGATATCTAATGCTGCCCATGGTAAATTTTCAGGATTACGATCTGACACAAGTTTAATCTTTTTACCATTCACTTGTATGCCATCTTCAATCGGTTCAACCGTCTGATTAAAGCGTCCGTGTGTTGTGTCATACTTAATGAGGTGCGCAATCGTTTCTGGTGGATAGCTTGCATTAATCGCTACAACCTCAACATCTTCTCTATTTAATGCCACTCTCAAAACCATACGGCCGATACGCCCCAGACCGTTAATCGCAATCTTTGTCGTCATGTTTAAAGCACTCCTTATCAATGTGTTATACTTATATTTAACAGTATATCACAATTGCGATAAAATGAAACCGTTTTCTACTATTATTTTTTGTTATTGCACTTCATCAACCAAAACAATCATAAAACGCAAAAAATTTCAGGAACTTAGACAAACGCATATCCAAGCTCCTGAATTTATTTTAATATTCACGACAATTATCCTTCACTATGCTTCTGAGTCGCTATGATAACCTTCTAAAAATCCTTTATCCACTAAAATCTGTTCTAAATTTTGCTTTAATTCCAACTTAGAACCTAAATTATCAATGACGACATCCGCCATGCGACTCTTTTTATCAATTGAAATTTGGCTATAAATTCTTGCTTTGGCATCTTCTATAGACAACTCATTACGCGCCATTAATCGATCGAGTTGTATCGGTTCAGACGCATAAACAAGCCAAACTTCATCTACTGTATCTTCTAAATGATTTTCAAATAACAGTGGAATATCCATAATGACATTGTGACCTTCTGCTAAATATTGGTCACGCTCTTGATTCATCATTTTGCCGACAATAGGATGCACGATCGCATTGAGTTGTTTTCTTTTTTCATCATCAAAAAACACTTGTTGTCCGACATAGGTACGATTCATTTCGCCATCTTCATTGATCGCTTCATCGCCAAATAGCGCTTGAACTTTTTTTAAACCTTCCGTCCCTTTGGCAACTGCTTTCCTTGCTGAAACATCTGCGTCGACGATTTTAAAACCATGTATTGCGAGTAATTCTGCCACTGTCGATTTTCCAGTAGCAATCCCCCCTGTTAATCCAATGACTTTGGGCATAATTTCACCTATCCTAACTTTGGCAATTTGGACAAAAATGTGTATTTCGTCCTGAAATAATAACTGTTTCTATCGCTGTTTCACACGTTGCACAGCGCTTTTGTTGATATACTTTCAAATGATCTTGCATGGTTCCTCTTTGACCATCAGCATGTACATAATCTGACACACTTGTCCCACCATTTAAAATACCCATTTCTAAAACTTTTACTACACTATTAAATAAGTTTGTCTTTTCCTGTACTGACAAGTCTTTTACTTTTTTCTCCGGATGAATTTGTGCATCAAACAGCGCTTCACACGCATAAATATTGCCACAACCCGATATCACACGATGATCCAGTATAAATGGCTTAATCGCTTTGTTTAAATATTTCTTTTCATCACTTTTAGCAAGATAATGGGCCAATGCCTCTTGTTCAAAAGGTTCAGGCGCAATCTCTAAAATTGAAGGATAAGCCTCTAAACTTTCGACATTCCGAATCTCACCAAACCGGCGAATATCTGAATAGACTAATTTAATACCATTTTCTAAATGAAACACAACTTGCCAATGCTTTCGAAAATTCGGTATCGTAATGTCATCAAGCGATTGCACGACAAAAAATGCACCTGCCATCCCTAAATGTGAAATTAATGTACGTGCAACATTCCCACTTTGGATACGAAACAAAATATATTTACTGCGGCGTTGTACATCAGTTATCTCAAAACCGACCGTATTCTTCACAAAAGCATCAAGACCAATCCCTTTAATAATCGTTTCTTTCCCTTCTAACTTACCGCGTTTGACAGGTTCCGAAAACGTCACATCTATAATCTTTTGTTGTATAATGTGAGGCGTAATGCCACGTTTGACATGTTCGACTTCTGGTAATTCTGGCATTGATTGTTATACCTACTTTCTATTTTGCATCATACCAAGTTTTCCCATAATCTGATTCTACACTTAATGGGACATCTAATTGTAATGCATGCGCCATAATTTCCTCAACAAATTTGCTGAATTCATCTACTTCATCTTTCGGCACTTCAAAAATCAATTCATCGTGTACTTGTAACAATAACTGAGCTTTAAACGATGTCTTTTGTACTTCACGGTGGAATTGGACCATCGCTAATTTTATAATATCTGCCGCACTTCCTTGAATTGGCGAGTTCATCGCAGTTCGTTCTGCAAATCCACGTAAGTTAAAGTTACGACTCGTAATGTCTGGAATGTAACGACGGCGTTTTAACAATGTCTCCACGTATCCTTGTTGTTTGGCATCTTGCACAATGTTGTCCATATAATCTTTCACACCTGGAAAATGGTTCAAGTAATCATCAATAAATTGTTGCGCTTCTTTACGTGTTATACCTAAACTTTGACTCAGCCCATAATCACTAATGCCATAGACGATACCAAAGTTCACCGCTTTTGCTTGGCGACGCATTAATGACGTGACCTCATCAGCTGCAACGTTAAACACTTTCATCGCAGTTGTAGTATGGACATCTTCATTATCATTAAACGCTTGTTGCAACGTCGGGTCTCCTGTAATATGGGCTAAAACACGTAATTCAATTTGTGAGTAATCCGCTGCAAGAATGACATAATCATCGTGCGTAGACTTAAACGCTTTACGAATTTTACGTCCCTCTTCTAAACGAATTGGAATGTTTTGTAAGTTCGGGTCCACCGAAGACAGACGACCTGTTTGTGCTAGCGTTTGATTAAAACGTGTATGAATACGACCGTCATCCCAAATCACTTTTTGTAAACCTTCAACATAAGTCGACTGCAGTTTCGATAATGTACGATATGTTAAAATGTAGTCGATAATTGGATGTGCATTTTGCAATTTTTCGAGTACATCGACTGCTGTTGAATAACCCGTTTTCGTCTTTTTAATGACTGGCAACTCAAGTTTTTCAAATAAAATGACGCCTAATTGTTTAGGTGAGTTAATGTTAAACGTTTCACCAGCTTGTTCATGAATTTGTTCGATTAACTGATCCAACTCTGTTTGAATGACTGTTTCCATCTCTTTTAATGTGTCGATGTCAGTATGAATCCCTATATATTCCATTTCACTTAAAATGAGCGCAAGTGGCAACTCAATCTCTGAAAGTAATGATGTCTGCTCATGCGCTTCAAGAATGGTCATCATTTGTGGTTGCACGACATGAATCGCATCTAAAATAGAAGCAATATGTTTATCGAGCACCTCATCTTCAGGTATGTGGAAAGATTTGCCTTTACCATAAACCGACACATCATCTTGCACGAACGTTTGCTCAAAATGCGTCATGACAGACTGTACATCATCAATCGTACGCGAGGGATCGATAATATAGCTCGCTAACATCGTATCAAAAACAACATTTTGAATGGCAATGTCTGAACGTTTCATCGCAATATACGTTTTCTTCGCATCATGTACCCATTTTTGCGTCGTTTCCTCTTCTAACCAAGCCACTAACTCTGGATATTCACTGACCTTGTCAAATGGAATCACGACATAATGTTCGCCGTCGTACAAACCAAATTTTAATAACTCATCTTTTAAGTAATTTGATCCCGCAACTTCAACATGAATCGCCGCTTCTGACAATTGGTTAAAATCTATTTTTGACATGTCATTTATCGGCTCAAAATCTCGACTCGCCGTAGCATTGTCTGCCTCGACATCCATCCCATCGAGCAACTGACGGAATTCTAACGACTTGAACAACTCGATTTTAGCACTTTCATCTATATTTTGAGGTAAACGTGTGTCTTTGAGTGATACTGTAATCGGACTATCACAATTAATCGTCGCTAAAGTTTTACTCATTAACGCATCATCCCGACTATTTTCAAGTTTTTCTTTTAGCTTTTTACCTGACACTTCTCCAATATGGTCATAAACACCTTCAACTGTTTCAAATTGATTTAACAGTTTCAGCGCTGTTTTTTCACCGACACCTGCCACACCTGGAATATTGTCAGAAGTATCTCCCATTAAGCCTTTTAAATCAACAATTTGAGACGGTGTGAGCCCATTATATTTTTCAGCAATAAACTTTGGTGTGTAATGATCAACGTCCGTCACACCTTTTTTCGTATAATAGATTGTCACTTGGTCTGTAGCGAGTTGGGTTAAATCTCGGTCCCCAGTAATGATGATTGTTTGCATGCCCGCTTCATCCGCTTCACGACTAAGTGTTCCAATAATATCATCTGCTTCATAGTTTTCAAGTTCATAACGTTGAATTTGATAGGCATCTATTAATTGGCGAATATACGGGAACTGCTCACTCAATTCAGGCGGCGTTTTTTGACGTCCCCCTTTATAATCTTGATACGTCTCATGTCTAAATGTCGTTTTTCCAGCGTCGAATGCCACGAGAAAATGCGTCGGTTGTTCTTCTTTAATAATCTTTTCTAACAAACGCGCAAAACCATATATGGCATTTGTATGAATCCCTGCTTTATTTTTTAACAACGGCAATGCATAAAAAGCTCTAAAACTTAAACTATTACCATCAATTAATATAAGTTTGTCCACGTTATTCCCTCCATCGTGATTTGTATCTATTTTATCATAATCCGTATGTATCATGTCGATAAAGCGTGTATCACACTTCTACTTCACAACAAAAATGGAATGCCTATTGTACCATAGTTGATGCGATATGGCCTTTTTCCTCATTATTCATATTATGATTAGGTATATTCTTAAAATAAAAACAGAAACAGTTTTAACGAATGGGTATACGTTATCACTGTTCCCGTTTTGTGAACTGATTATTCTGGTAACACAACTTTAAATCTCGATCCTTTTCCGAGTTCAGATGCCACTTCGATATTACCTTGATAAGCTTCGATAATATGTTTTGTAATGGACAAGCCTAACCCTGTGCCACCTGAATCACGACTTCTCGCTTTGTCCACACGATAAAATCTTTCAAAAATACGATACTTTTCTTGTTCTCCTATCCCAATGCCTTGATCAATCACTTCAATGACAGGATGCTGATTTTCTCGATACACCGCTAATGTGACCGTTCGATTTTCAGGAGAATAGTTGACTGCATTCGACATTAAATTCACGATGACTTGAGAGATTTTATTTTCGTCAGCCATCGCCGTCACATTCGGTTCAATTTGATCAATCAATTGAATCGACTTTTCATTCGCAAGCGGTTGAATGACTGAAAATGAAGATTTTGCGACATCGGTCAAATCAATTAAGTGCTTTTCTAACGTTGTGTTCTGTTCAATTTTCGATAAATCGAGTAAATCTTCAACTAGGGATTGGATACGATTAGACTCTTTTAAAATGATATTTAAGAACATATCTAGAGAGGCCTCATCATTTTTCGCACCATCAATGAGTGTTTCAGTAAATCCTTTCATCGACGTGATCGGCGTTTTCAATTCATGTGACACATTCGCTACAAATTCACTACGTAAGTTTTCCAATTTCTTCAATTGTGTAATATCGTGTAATACGATGACCATCCCTTGTAACGACTTTTTCGTACGGGATAAAATAGGCACACACGACGTATCAAAAAACTTTTGATGAATATGGTTAATTGAAATTTCAACTTGTTTGTACATCGCTTTTTCAGTGCGGAATCCTTCAACGACGAGCTGCTTAATCGTTGGATGTAAATATTGCGCATAGTCTTGATTTTCTACATTGGTCGATTCATTGAAAACTTCATAAAACGTCTTATTCGCAATCACAATTTTTCCGTTTTTATCAATCATCAATATCGCACTAGGAATATTTTCAAGCGTTGTCACAAGACGATTCCGTTGAATTTTTTGCTCGCTATTCAACTGCTCTAAACGTCGCGCTAACACATTAATTGTCACATACAATTCGCGCAACTCTTTCACACTACTTTCAGGCAATCTGACACGAAAATTCCCTTCAGTAAGGAGGGACGCGGCGTAGGACACTTCGTTAATCGGTTGAATATAAGTTCGATTAATATAACGCACTGTAAAGTAAATAAGCGCTAAAATAATCATCCCTACTAAAATTAAACATTTCCAAAATTGAAGTTGAAGTTCGTAAACCATATCAAAATGGCCTGTGATGAGTATCGTCGTCTCACCTTGTTGATGTCCAAACCAATAATAGCCTTGCTTCCCATCGAGTTGATAAATCGGCTGTCTCATTTCAAGTTGGCGCAAAAGACTATCTTGACGTTCTGCTATTGAAAGTTTTCGATCTCCTTTAAACTCGTTCGTTTGGTCGCTTTCAATGATTTTAATATTACTATGATAATGATCAGCAAGTTCTTGAATGTGTTGATTGTTCCCCGCTTTATAAAATGCAAGAATTTGTTCAGCATCTTTAAGAAGAGATTTCTTTTCGTATTCAACGGTTTTCGTATAAATAATATTATGTACAATAAAGCCTAATATGAGAAAACTTACAACAGTGATTGTTGTAAGTATGATTAAAAGTTTGTGATAAAATTTAATCATTTATTTAGGACGCTCCAATTTGTATCCTAAGCCGCGAACTGTTTTAATAAACTGAGGTTGTTTTGGATTTTCTTCTAACTTATCTCGCAAATGACTAATATGTACATCCACAATTCGAGAATCACCTGCAAATTCATAGTTCCACACAGAATTTAACATATGTTCACGCGTAATGACACGACCTTGACGTTCAACTAAATAAAGTAGCAACTCAAATTCTTTCGGCGTTAACTCTAACAACTCATCGTTGCGGTACACTTCAAAAAAGTCGGGGCGAATTCGAATACTGCCAATGACAATATCCTCATCCTCTTCTTCTTGGCGTACATGATCCACTAATGATGAGCGACGAAGGATGGCTTTCACACGTGCGACCACTTCTCTCGGTGAAAAAGGCTTAGTCATATAATCGTCAGCACCCAGCTCCAAGCCAAGCACACGATCAAATTCATCATCTTTTGCAGTTAACATTAAAATAGGTACTTGGTTTTTATCTGAGCGAATCGTTTTACATACTTCAATACCATCCTTTTTCGGTAGCATCACATCCAATACAATCAAGTCGGGTTTCGTTTCTTTTTCTTTTTGTAACGCTTCCTCTCCATCTTGAGCCACCTCAACGACATAACCTGATTGTTCGAGGTTGTATTTTAACAAAGTGACAATGGATTGTTCGTCATCAACGACAAGCACTCTTTGAGCCATATATGTACCTCCTTATTATAATTAACTTCATTATACCTTAAAATAGTCTTAAAAATAATATATCATTTAGCATCTTTACAATAACTTAACTTTCGCTTAAAAAACTCAAAAATCCTCATCCTCATTAACCTTAATTGATTTTTACACTGTCATATTTTGATTGTCGTTTATCGCAGGAGAAGCACTGATAAATCTAATGATATCACGACCTCTCTAAGAAATTTGAAAGACGCCATTTTATTTTCAACCTTATCCCTCAGAAGTGTCAGCCTTCTATGCAATTTTATATCCAAACAGCATAGTAATAAGGAAGTATTTTCGGATAAAGACTTTAACCCCATGATTGAATTTCATGCATGCTTGTCACAAAAATAAAAAGGAGCTAGGACATTAAGTTTCCTCAGCTCCTTTACTATATTTTGTTGTGTATACCAAGGGTTGGGGCTTGAAAACTTTTGATGCTATTGATGCAATATTTTTGTTAAACTTGCCCTCCCTATGTCTTGTGGCTTTAGACTGCCTTCATGGCTTCGCGTTCCTAGGGGCTGGCCCTTCAACTAAATTCCTAGGGGCTGGCCCTTCAACTAAATTCGGCTTGATTGAAATGAACACTTGATCGATGCCGAATTGGATTTTCCGGACCAGCTGATCCCTCAGGAGTCTCAGCCTTCTGGGCAATCTTATATTAAACACAGCGAAACTGAGGGCAAGTTTATGAAATCAATAAATCAATAGCATCAATGTTTTATCCATTCATCCTCATTTTCCAACTACTTTAAAATCATTTAATCAGTCAAAAATATATGAATGGATTGAGACTTGAAATTTTTATGTCCCATCCCCTTGAATCAACTTATTATAAATTTTTAATCAATTCATCTGCAAATTCTGATGTTTTTACTTCAGTTGCACCTTCCATTAAACGTGCAAAGTCATATGTCACAACTTTTGAAGCAATCGTTTTTTCGACAGAGTTTGTAATTAAATCCGCAGCTTCTTGCCAGCCGATGTGTTCTAACAACATTACACCTGAAAGCAATACTGATGAAGGATTCACTTTGTCTAAATCAGCATATTTCGGAGCTGTACCGTGCGTCGCTTCGAAAATCGCGTGACCTGTTTCAGAGTTAATATTCGCACCTGGAGCAATACCAATACCGCCGACTTGAGCCGCTAAAGCATCAGAAATATAGTCACCGTTGAGGTTCATTGTCGCAACAACATCGTGATCAGCTGGACGTGTTAAAATTTGTTGTAAGAAGATATCTGCAATAGAATCTTTAATAATGATTTTTCCATCTTTTTCAGCTTGATCTTGAATTTTGTTCGCTTCGTCTTTTCCTTTTTCTTCAACTAAGCGATCATATTGTTGCCATGTGAAGACTTGGTCGCCGAATTCATTTTCTGCTAAATCATACCCCCATTGTTTGAACGCACCTTCAGTAAACTTCATAATGTTACCTTTATGCACAAGTGTTACTGATTTACGGTTGTTATCGATTGCATATTGAATCGCCGCACGTACTAAACGCTCTGTACCTTCTTTAGACACTGGCTTAATACCAATACCTGAAGTTTCAGGGAAGCGAATGTTTTTAGCACCCATTTCATTTTGTAAGAAATCAATCACTTTTTTAACTTCTTCGCTACCTTCTTTAAATTCGATACCGGCGTAAATGTCTTCAGTATTTTCACGGAAGATGACCATATCCGTTTGTTCTGGATGTTTCACTGGTGAAGGTACACCTTTGAACCAACGTACTGGACGTAAACAGTTAAATAAGTCTAATTCTTGACGTAGCGCTACGTTTAATGAACGAATACCGCCACCGATTGGGGTTGTTAATGGTCCTTTAATCGCAATTAAATATTCTTTAATCGTGTCTAACGTTTCTGTTGGTAACCATTCACCTGTTTGGTCGTAAGCTTTTTGACCAGCTAATACTTCTTTCCAATCAATTTTTTTCTCACCATCATAAGCTTTTTCTACGGCAGCATCGATGACACGACTTGCTGCTTTCCAAATATCTGGCCCAATACCGTCGCCGATAATAAATGGTATGATAGGTTGATTTGGGACTTGTAATCCGCTGTTCGTTTTTACGATTTTTTCACTCATGTTTAATACCTCCGAATTTTGAAACTTTATAATATATAGACTTAATTAGCGTTCTTCAATTGGTACATATTTACGGTTAACATCACCGATATATGTTGCACGAGGACGCATAATTCTGTTATCTCTTAATTGTTCTAAGATGTGTGCAGTCCAACCCGATGTACGACTTACCGCAAAAATTGGTGTAAAGAGATCATGATCAATGCCCATGCTGTGATACACTGTCGCACTGTAGAAGTCAACGTTAGGTAATAATCCTTTTTCTTCTTTCATGATTTCTGCAATTTTAACAGAAACATCGAACAATTCACTTTGTCCAGTTTCATTAGTGATTTTTTGGCTCATTTCTTTCAAGTATTTCGCACGTGGATCACCATTTTTATATACCCGGTGACCGAAGCCCATTACTTTATCTTTATTTGCAAATGCTTTTTGTAAGTAATCTTCAACGTTGTCCACTGAACCAATTTCAGTCAACATTTGCATCACACGTTCATTTGCACCACCATGTAATGGCCCTTTTAACGATGATACTGCAGCAGTGACACCTGAATACATATCTGATAATGATGACACGGCACAACGCGCTGTAAACGCAGATGCATTCAATTCGTGATCCGCATGTAAAATCAATGCTTTATTAAAACCTTCTACTTCTACATCAGTCGGTTTTTCCCCTCTAAGCATATATAAGAAATTCGCTGCATAGCTTAAAGAAGGATCAGGCTTAACTGGTTCTTTTCCTTCTCTTACTCTTGCAAACGAAGCAACGAGTGATGCGATTTTTGCTTGGATACGAATCGCACGCTCTTGTAATGCTTCTTCATCGTTATCATCGGCATTTTCATCAAAGTGTGCTAAATATGAAACCGATGTACGTAAAGCCGTCATAGGATGTACTTTATCAGTCGTATATTCTTCAAAATGACTATACATTCTTGGATTTAAAGTCATATACTCAAATAATTTTTCTTTTAATTCTGATAATTCTCGTTTCGTCGGTAATCGATAATTCCACAATAAGAAAACAATCTCTTCAAATTGTGCATTTTCAGTTAAATCATCAATATCATAGCCCGCATATGTGAGTTGGCTATCGATAATTGAACTGATTTTTGTTTCAGCTGCGATTACCCCTTCTAAACCTCTCATTAATTCTGCCATATGAATTTCCCCTTTACTTTATATTCGTTCTTTGTAATGGCTTTCAATAACTATTATAGCCAATATGATACCTTTTGTGAACTTTTTAAGAACTGACATATGTCAGAATAATCTTATAATAATTGGGTTAAAATGATTTCATTAATTTCTAAAACACTGATATAAAGCGTTTTCTGTTATGTTTTCATCACTAATTTTAGAAAAAACACATCATCATTTGCATTCATTATCATTAATAATAAAAAGATTTGATGACAGAGGATAATTGTAGAAACATTAATTTAAGTGTAATTAAACTCTTTTTGCATACAAAGTCGCACTACTATCCAGAATGATGTTTGACATCACACTTCAAAAAAGGTCGATAAGGCATATTCACCTTACCAACCTTTTAAAATTAATACAGTATCATCTATTAAAAAAATTATAGCACGTTTGCATAACCTTCATAAACTTTACCTTGTGTCGCATCGACTGTCACTAATGCGTTATCAGGAATTATATCAACGACATTGTTAACACCTACGACTGTTGGAATGCCTTTTTCAAGTCCTATGATAGCACTTGAAGAAGTTAAACCAGCTTCTTCAGTGACTAAAGCAACAGCCTGGTCTAAATATGGGATAATGCTTTCGTCAATCGATGGTGTCACGATAACAGCTTGGTCTAAGTCGCGACCTTTTAATTCAGAGCCATTGTTGACAACGACTGTTCGACCTACTGCTGAGTTACGACCAATACCTTGACCACTTGCTAAGTCTTCACCTACAAGATGTAACTTCATTAAGTTTGTCGTACCAGATTCACCTGTTGGTACACCTGCAATGATAATGAGTAAATCACCGTTTTCAACACGTTCGCTTTCGATGGCTGTTGCTACAGAATTGTTCAATAATTCATCTGTAGTAAAGTTACCTTCACGAACGACTGGGTATACCCCCCATACAAGTGTACATTGACGCGCTGTTGTTTCGAATGGCGTGACTGCGATAATGTCAGATTTTGGTCTGTATTTCGAAATCGTACGCGCAGTTTTCCCACTTTCTGTTGCAGCCACAATCGCTTTAACACTTAAGTTTAAAGCTGTGTGTGCAGCAGATACACCAATGGCGTTCACAAGTGATGTTTCAACAAGTTTTGTACGGTCTGATAACAGTTGTTTGTAGTTTTGAGCCTGTTCAGCAGCTACTGCGATATCATGCATTGCTTTAACGGCTTCTTCTGGATAAGCCCCTGCTGCAGTTTCACCCGAAAGCATAACTGCATCTGTACCATCGTAAATTGCGTTCGCTACGTCAGACGCTTCTGCACGCGTAGCACGAGGATTACGTTGCATTGAGTCTAACATTTGTGTTGCAGTAATAACTGGTTTACCTAGCTTATTACATTTACGGATTAAATCTTTTTGTACAATCGGCACTGCTTCTGGTGGAATTTCAACACCCATATCCCCTCTGGCTACCATTAAGCCATCAGAAACTTCAAGAATTTCTTCAATATTATCGATACCTTCTTGGTTTTCAATTTTTGGGATAATGCTAATTGTACGGTTGCCCACTTCTTCTAAAATTTTACGAATTTCTAGAACGTCACTTGCTCGACGAACGAAACTTGCCGCAATGAAGTCAACGTCTTGCTCGATACCAAAACGAATATCTTGCGCATCTTTATCTGTAATACCTGGTAAGTTAACACGAACACCTGGTAAGTTAACACCTTTTTTATTTTTAAGTTCTCCCGTATTTAAAACTTTACAGTGAACTTCGCCAGCTGCATGATCAATAGATTCCACTTCTAATTCAATCAAGCCATCATCTAATAAAATAAATGAACCGACTTCAACATCGTTAATTAAGTTTTCGTATGTGACAGAGAACTTTTCCGCTGTACCTTCAACTTCCTGCATGCTCACGATGACATGTGATCCTTTTTCAAGCGTAATGATGCCATCTTTCATGTCATGTGTACGGATTTCAGGTCCTTTAGTATCAAGTAAGATACCAATATTTTTCTCTAACTTTTTCGCTATTTTACGAATTGAACGAATACGTGCTGCATGTTCATCATGTGAGCCATGTGAAAAGTTTAATCGCGCAACGTTCATACCTGCTTTCATTAACTTTTCTAACATATCTTCTGATTCTGATGCTGGTCCAATCGTACAAACGATTTTAGTTTTTTTCATTGGAAATGCCTCCTATAATTATATAGATAATTCTTCAGTTAAACCTAACATACGTTGGTTAATTTGACGTTCTGATGTATTGAAAATGTCATCAAAATTAGTCGCAACTAAGCGGTTGTCTTTAATCCCGACACCTTTAGCCGTTTCGCCGTTAAGTAAAAGCTCAACAGCATAGCCCCCTAAACGTGATGCAAGTACACGGTCTGCACCTGTTGGGCTACCACCACGTTGAATATGACCGAGCACAGATACACGTGCATCAACATTAATATATTTTGTTAATTCTGATGCGCACATATCACCCGTCATACACCCTTCTGCAACGATGATGATAGAATGCTTTTTACCTCTATCGATACCGTGTTGAATTTTTTCTGCGATATCTTTAATGTCTGTTTCTGTTTCGGGTAAAATGATTGTTTCAGCGCCTACAGCTAAACCTGACCATAATGCTAAATCTCCGCAGTCACGGCCCATAACTTCAATGATAAAAGTGCGTGCGTGGCTTGAAGCAGTATCTCGGATTTTGTCCACAGATTCAATAATTGTATTTAACGCTGTATCAAAACCGATTGTAAAATCAGTACCATTAATATCGTTATCAATAGTACCTGGAATACCAATCGTTTGAATTTCTTTACATTCTTCACTAATACGTTGTGCACCACGGTAACTTCCGTCGCCACCAATAACGACTAACCCTTCAATTCCACGCTTTCTAAGGTTTTCAATCCCTTTTTGGCGTACTTCTTTTTCTTTAAATTCTGGGCAACGTGCTGAATATAAGAAAGTACCTCCGCGTTGAATAATATCACCAACTGAACCTAATTCGAGTTTGCGAATGTCATCATTGATAAGACCTTGATATCCTTGATACACACCATAGACTTCAATATTGTGATAAAGCGCTTTTCTTACAACTGCTCGAATTGCTGCATTCATCCCCGGAGAATCTCCGCCACTTGTTAAAACTGCAATTTTTTTCATGTAGACATACCCTTTCTTGCATAGTTGTTATGTTAAAAATACCACAATTTCATTGTGCATTCCATCAAAAAAAGAGACAAAAACAAATGAAAACGGTTTATTCAAATGAATTCATCAATCCGCCATATTTCATGTTTTCATAGCACTTTCATTCAATTGTAAAAGTATTTTAAATCACACGCTGTTGTATCTATGCTGTATAAATCATATACCCAAAAATGAGCATTTTAAGATTTTATTGACATGATTCTACTAGAAATTCAAAAAAATAGTTTCATAGTGATATTCAACGCACAACTTTGCTTATTTCTTCACATACTATTATAAAGGACGCAATTATTTTTGTATATCAATATAGAACGTGACGATTCATGGCCATATTGAAAGTGATGAACCGTGCTAGATATGTCTATTGAGTGCAATGATTCACGCACTTTTTGACCTGTCTGCCCTTTCATCAAAACGTTTAATATAAAAAGATAATGGCCGCTTTAAGTAAATCAAGCATATCAAAAAAATAGTATGAAGCCCCATGATTCAAAGACTTCATACTATGCTTGTTACACAAACTTATTCAACATATGAACCAATATTACGGAATTTTTCAAAACGATCTTCTTTAATATCAGCGGGTGTCATATGTTCAAACGAGGCTAAATGCTTGGTAAACTTTTGCTTAATACGCTTTGCTAACATCTCAACGTCGTGATGCGCACCACCTAATGGCTCTTTCACCACTTCATCAATAATGTTTAATTCTAGCAAATCATATGCCGTAATTTTCATCGTTTCTGCCGCAATTTTAGCCAGAGAGCTGTCTTTCCATAAAATACCGGCCGCGCCTTCTGGTGAAATGACAGAGTATGTACTGTTTTCTAACATCAATAAACGATTGCTCACACCAAGACCTAATGCGCCACCGCTTCCACCTTCACCAATGACGATTGAAATGACAGGTACGGTTAAACCTGCCATAGAAACGAGGTTACGTGCAATGGACTCACTTTGACCACGTTCTTCGGCTGCTTTACCAGGATATGCACCTTTCGTATCAATGAATGTGAAAATAGGTCGGTTAAACTTTTCAGCTTCTTTCATCAATCTCAACGCTTTACGATAACCTTCAGGATGCGCCATACCAAAGTTACGGTAAATATTATCTTTCGTATCTTTACCGCGCTGTTGACCAATGACTGTTACAGGTTGACCATTGAAATAAGCTAATCCCCCTACGATAGCGGGATCATCCCTAAAGTTACGATCGCCATGTAATTCGATAAAATCATCAAAAATGTAGGGAATATAGTCGAGTACGGTCGGTCTTTCAGGTAATCTTGCTATTTGAACACGATCCCACGGCTTTAAGGAAGTGTAAATTTTTTCTTTTTCTGTTTGCAATGCAGCTTCAAGAATTTCGATTTCATCAGACAAATCGACATCATTTTTCGCTTGCGTTTCTTTCAATGATTCAATTTTAGTTTGTATATCTTGGATCGGTTTTTCAAAATCAAGCATTACTTTTTCACCTCACGATGCATATCAAATAACGTCGCTAACGTTTTCTTCATTTCACTACGATGCACAACTTTGTCGAGCTGACCATGTTCTAATAAAAATTCAGCCGTTTGGAAATCATCCGGTAATTTTTCATTAATTGTTTGTTCGATGACACGGCGTCCTGCAAACCCGATTAAGGCTTTCGGTTCTGCCAAATTGATATCGCCGACTGATGCAAAACTTGCAGATACCCCACCTGTAGTTGGATGTGTCATATAGGAAATGAACAATAGACCTGCATCAGAATGTTTTTCTAAAGATACACTTGTTTTAGCCATTTGCATGAGCGAAATGATGCCTTCTTGCATACGTGCCCCACCAGATGCCGTAAATAAGACAAACGGGAGTCGCTCTTCTGTACAATGATCGACAATGCGACAAATTTTTTCACCAACTACAGAACCCATGCTGCCCATTCTAAATCTTGGGTCCATGACACCAATACCAAACTTAATGCCATTGAGTTCTGCAGTTCCAGTGACGATTGCTTCATTTAATCCTGTTTTCTCTTGGTCTTTTTCAACCTTTTCTTCATAGCCAGGAAAGTTTAATGGATTTGCAGAGGTCATCCCTTTATCAAATTCTTCAAAAGTTCCATTATCGGCAATTGCTTCAATACGGCCATAAGCTGATAATTGAATATGATGATCACAATTAAAACATACATTTAAATTTTCAGTGAGTTCTTTTGTGTACATAATTTTTTTACAGTTTGGACATTTCGTCATTATGCCTTCAGGAACTTCATTTTGTTTCGAATCTTGAACCGTAACATATTTTTTCTTTTTAGAGTTACGGTTAAAAAAGTCTTTAAACATCTTTATTACCTCCACTTTTCCATCGGCTATCAATCAAGCTTGTATTATTTCTTTAAATCTGTGAGTGATAACGTCTTCTCGTATACATCGTCTGGATCGACTTCAATACGGGCTACTCCTGATTCCATTGCCGCACGTGCTACTTCTCGTGCTACAGATGGCGCGACACGATAATCGAACGGACCAGGAATAACGTAATCTGGGTTGCGCTCTTCATCCGTAATTAAGTTAGCAATCGCTTCAACAGCTGCACGTTTCATTTCTTCATTGATATGTGTGGCACGTACATCTAAGGCACCACGGAAAATGCCTGGGAATGCCAAGACATTATTAATTTGGTTTGGAAAGTCTGAACGTCCTGTACCAATAACTTTAGCACCTGCATGCTTAGCTTTGTCTGGCGTAATTTCAGGATTTGGGTTCGCCATTGCAAAAATAATAGCATCATCATTCATAGACTGTACCATTTCTTCAGAGAGTGCATCTGCGACTGAAACACCGATGAAAACATCTGCGCCTTCGATGACATCGACCAATTTTCCTTCAACTTTATCTTTATTCGTCCATTTCGCTACAGTATCTTTCGTTTCATTCATCCCATATGGACGCCCTTCATAAATAGCACCTTTAGAATCACACATAATCATATGACGTACACCATATGAATAAAGTAATTTAACAATCGCAATACCGGCAGCACCCGCACCATTAAGGACTACTTTAATATCTGCTAAGTCTTTATCAACAATACGTAATGCATTGACTAAACCAGCTACCGTTACGATAGCAGTACCGTGCTGATCATCATGAAACACTGGAATTTTTGTCTCTTTTTTCAGGCGTTCTTCAATTTCAAAACAGCGCGGTGCAGAAATGTCCTCTAAATTGACACCACCAAAGTTAGGTTCCACGAGTTTCACTGTACGGATAATTTCTTCTGTATCATTCGTTGCAAGTGACAATGGGAAGGCATCAACGCCTGCGAAACTTTTGAACAGTACCGCTTTCCCCTCCATGACTGGGATACTCGCTTCAGCACCAATATTTCCAAGTCCGAGAACAGCCGTGCCATCTGAAATAACGGCTACCATGTTACTTTTCATCGTATAATCATAAACACGACTCGGTCTTTCATGTATATCTTTACAAGGTTCAGCTACACCTGGAGAATAGGCTAAGCTTAATTCCTCTTTATTCGTTACCTTAACTTTTGGACTAACGGCTAATTTGCCATGATTTTCTTTATGCATTTGCAGTGCATCATCTCTTAAGGACATTCATAATCATCTCCCATTTTCAAATTCCAACTATTTTTTAAGTCCTCTTTTAATCGCCATTATACTATAGCACATTATATTCGCATATCAAAGTCAGCTTTAACGCTTACATCATCGCTTACCCGCGCAAAATACCATCTCATTATAACAAACGGATATGTTCAGGTTCAATCGCTTCTAAAAGTGCATCTAAATAGTGATTAGGTTGCAATAAATAACCTTTAAATAGAAATTGATTGTTGCTTTCTTGATATAGGTACACAGCGATACTATTGTTTGATTGTTTTTGAGTTAGATACTGTTGCTCTAGTGTATCTGTCATACCTTCTCTAATCACAATTTTACGCGTCTGCTGTCTTTTTTCTGTTTCAAAGGCTTCAAAAGTCGTCAATCGGTTGATAATCAATTGAAGTTTGTCGTTTCTTTTTTCAAACTTGCCCCAAATGATATAAAACTTTGATGTCTCCAAAGTTCCGGTTAACTGTTGATACGTTTTCGGGAAGATGACACCGTCTATTGTCGTTATGCCGTCATTTAACTCAACAAACGCCATCTGTTGACCTTGTTTCGTTCGAATAACACGGACAGCATCTAATGTAATCAGAATCGGTTGGTGCGTCACTTGTGCTTGAAGCTGAAAAATGCCGAGATATTGTTTTTGCTTAAACGCCTTTTCAACAGGATGCGCAGTCACGTAAAAGCCTAAATATTGCTTCTCATAATCACTTAATTGTTGGCTCGGCATTTCTTCAGTTTCCGCATATTCTTGTTTAATGGTTGCAACACTCGCAAGAAGATCGGTATCAATACTGACATCTGTATCTGACACTTTATCAATTGATTGTAATAAGGTCGCGCGATTTTTGCCAAAACAATCCATCGCACCTGTTAAAATCAATGCTTCTAATGTACGCCGTGATCTTAAGCGACCGGGAATACGATTACAGAAATCAAAGAAGTCTTTAAAGGGACCTTGTTCACGTCTTTCATTCATAATCGTTTGTACCGTTTGATAACCGACACCTTTAATCGCACCTAATGAAATATAGATGCCTTCTTGTGTCGCGACATAACGCCATTGACTTTTGTTAATATGCGGACCGTGTATTGTAATGTGTTGCTGTTTCGCCTCTTGAATCATCATGTTTGTTTTCGTGTCATTACCAATCACATTACTTAAGATATTGGCATAAAAGTAAGCAGGGTAATGTACTTTTAAATAGGTCATGATGTAAGCAATCTTAGAATAACTTACTGCATGCGCACGTGGAAAACCGTAGTCCGCAAACTTTAAGATTAAATCAAAAATTTGACCACTTAACGCCTCAGCATAGCCTTTTTCTTGTGCACCATCGATAAAATGTTGCCGTTCATTTTCAAGGACTTCTCTATTCTTTTTACTCATCGCACGACGTAAAATATCCGCTTCACCATAAGAAAATCCTGCAAACTGACTCGCAATCTGCATGATCTGCTCTTGGTAGATAATCACCCCATATGTACGTTTCAAAATCGGTGCCAAATCCGGATGCAAATACGTAACTTGACTTGGGTCGTGACGACGACGAATGTAAGTCGGAATTTCTTCCATTGGCCCCGGACGATAAAGTGATGTCACGGCAACAATATCTTCAAAATGTTCAGGCTGTAATTTTTGTAAAACACGTCGTACACCTTCAGACTCCAGTTGGAAAATACCTGTCGTATCTCCACGTGACAACAGTTCAAAGACGTGTACATCATCAAAAGGAATTAGTTCAACATCGATGTCGACTTTTAAATCACGCGCCACTTGTTTGATGATTTGATGAATAATCGTTAAGTTTCGCAGTCCTAAAAAGTCGATTTTCAATAAACCAATGCGTTCTGCTTCCGTCATTGTCCATTGTGTCAGCAAACCTGTCTCTCCTTCAGTTAATGGGATGGACTGATATAGCGGTTGGTCGTTCACAATAACCCCTGCTGCATGCGTCGATGTATTTCGTGGTAATCCTTCTAACTTTTTACAATACTCAAACCACCGTTCATGACGATGGTTGCGATGGACAAACGCTTTGAAACGTTCTTCTTTATACGCGTCATCCAATGTAACTCCGAGTTTACTAGGAATTAATTTCGATGCTTCACTTAATGTCGTTTCATCAAAGCCCATTACGCGCCCCACATCTCGTGCGACGGCTTTCGCAAGTAAATGGCCAAACGTCACAATACCCGCAACACGGTAATCACCATACTTTTGCTGGACATAATGAATGACTTTTTCACGTTGCGTATCCTCAAAGTCAATATCGATATCTGGCATCGTGACACGCTCAGGATTTAGAAATCGTTCAAACAGTAAATCATATTGAAGTGGGTCAATTGTCGTGATATTTAACAAATAACTCACTAACGACCCCGCTGAAGAGCCCCGTCCAGGACCGACCATGACACCATTTGATTTTGCGTAACGAATTAAATCACTTACGATTAAAAAGTAATCCGCGTATCCCATCTGTGTGATGACGTCATATTCATATTTTAAACGTTCACGATAGCGCGCTTCAGTCAGTCCAAAATCCGTAAGTGCACGTTCTAACTCGGCCCATAAGTATGCATTCGCTGAACTACCGTCTGGCGTTACAAATTCAGGTAACAAGGCTTGATGATATTCGAGTTGAGCATCACACATATTTGCAATTTCATCAGTACGTGCGAGCCATTCTTCCGCAAATTGCGACTCATACAATGCATCGACATCATATATATGTTCTGTTGGCGTTTCGTATGAATCCACCAAATTGACTTTCGTATTATCACGAATCGCATGTAACACTTTTAATGTATTTTTATCTTCTGCCCTTTCATAATAAGCCGCCTGCATCAAAACTTTGGGCAACTCACACGCCTCGGCCGATTGATGGTCGATATAACATGTTGCCCCGTCAGGCATTTCATCGTGCCAATGCTTTTCTTGGTTTGTCATCTGCTTAAAAATAACGATCGTATCATGAAACAAATCTTTCTTTTCATAAATGGATACATGTTTCATTCGATTCACTTTAATATCAGATGACAGTTTAAATAAGTTTTTCAACCCTTGATTATTTTTAGCAATGACTACCGCTTCTAACACATTCAATTGATCAGTGAGGTAAACGGTCATCCCTAATAATGGTTTAATGCCATGCTGAATACACGCGTCATAAAACTGTGGCACACCATACATGACATTCAAGTCGGTAATTGCGATGGCTGAATATCCTAATTCAATTGTGCGCTGAACGGCTCCTTCGATTGTAATGCTTGAATTCAAAAGGTCATAAGCCGTATGAATATTTAAATGTGCAACCATCGTTAAGTCACCTTCTTTAACCTGTTATAGTTTTTGGCGGAGCGCTTCGGTAAGTGATTTAAATTCATCCCATGTGTTTACAGACACACCTGAAGCATTTGGATGTCCACCTCCACCAAAGTCAGCCGCAACATCATTAATCGTAATTTCTTTTGAACGGATGCGACAACGGATTTCTGCACCTTCGTCTACCGCAAACACCCAAATTTTCAAGCCTTTCAAATCGGCAATCGCATTTACATACAACGACGCTTCATTCGGTTGGATATCAAATTTTTCTAACACATCATGCGTAATTTTCACTTGGCAAAAGCCATCATCGAAAAGTTGGAAATTTTGCAGTACATAGCCATGAAACGGCATTAACCGCGGATCCTTTTCACCCAACTGATTCAATAGACGGTTGTGTTGAATATCATATTGTAACAACTGACTAGCGATGGTCATCGTTTTCGGCGACGTATTGTTGAAGAAAAAGCGACCTGTATCGCCGACAATACCTAAATATAACGCACTCGCAATTTTGTCATTCATTAAAGCTAAATCATTCGAACCTTGTATGAAATCGAAAATCATCTCACTGGTAGATGAAGCACTCACGTCAACATCATTGATTTCCGCATATGAATCTACAGGCGGATGATGGTCGATTTTAATTAATGCGTTGCCGCGATCGTAGCGGGCATCGTCAATGCGTGCGGCGTTTGCTGTGTCGCATACAATGACAAGTGCATCGTCATATTGCGCATCGTCAATCGTATCAAACGTTCCCATAAATCCAAGTGTCGGTTCTTCCGTTCCAACAGCATAGACATGTTTAGTTGGATATTTTGCTTTAAGATATTCTTTCAATCCAAACTGTGAACCTAACGCATCCGGGTCAGGTCGCACATGACGGTGAATAATAATGGTGTCATATTGTTGAATTTGTTCTTGAATTTCTGGAATAAATTTCATACTCAACGCTCCTTAATGATCTAATAATTGGCACATAATTAATGCTTTTGCAACAGATTGATTCGCACTGAACATCGTGACTTCTAACTTCGCAAAATTACGCCCCATATCTAAAATGGTATAATCTACTTCTACTTCGCTTTCGATTTGTACAGTTCGAATATAAAAAATATTTAAACTCTCAATCATCACTTCTAACTTTTTATGTTTACGCATCACAGATTTTATCGTTTCTTCAATGATAGCGACCGATACAGATTTACTCAATGTGCCGAATTGATTCGTCAGTTGCGGTGTAATTTCGACAATGATTTGTTGATTGCGAATCTCAATATGTTTCGCCACTTGATCATTAATCGTTTCACCTACTTGTGGCTGACGTCCGACAATTTGCATCGCCTTTAGTACATCTTCACGTGAAATAACGCCGACAAGTTGTTTTTGATTGCCTGTCACTGGCAGTAATTCTATCCCTTCCCAAATCATCAAATGGGCACAACTCGCAACCGTCGTATTCAGCTGGACACTAATCGCGGGTTTCGTCATCACGCGATAAAGTTTTTCGTCCAAATCTTTGCCGATAATGTCTTTACTTGTAATCAAACCCGCTAATTTGTTTTGACGGTCCACAATTGGAAAACGAGAATGAGACGTTTCTCGGGACTTTTTACCTACATCAGCAACCGTCATTTCATCGTATAAGAAAGAAGTCTGTTCGATTGGAATGACGATATCTTCAACGACTAAAATCTCTTTTTTAATCATCTGATTGTACATCGCTCTATTAATAATATTTGCAACCATAAATGTATCATAGTTGGAAGAAATGATAGGTAGATTTTGTTCATCTGCCATTTTTTTAATTTCGTCCGTCGTATCAAAACCACCTGTAATCAACACGGCACTGCCTCGTTCTAACGCAGCTTTTTGGACATCAAGACGATTCCCAACAATCAGCAACGTATTTTTAGAAACATAGTTGACGACATTGTCTACTTCCATCGCCCCTATCGCAAATTTAGTCAGTGAATTGAACTGACCGCCTTTACCACCAATCAAATGACCATCGACAATTTTCGCGATTTCTCCAAATGTTAGATGATCGACTTTGGCACGCGCTTTCTTTTCAATACGGACTGTACCAACACGGTCAATCGAAGCCACTAACCCACGTTGCCCCGCATCCTTAATCGCACGATATGCCGTCCCTTCTGAAACGTCCAAATCTTTCGCTATTTTACGGACTGAAATTTTTTGGCCTACAGATAATGATTCAATATGTTTAATAATTTGTTCGTGCTTTGTCATGTATCTCCCTCTATTGTTATGTCATATCACTGAAATATGTGATGCCTCTGAATAAAAGATAGTGATTCATTCTCAAGTAGATACCCCTTGATTGATTTGTGAGCTACTTCTAAATCCCCATACCATCAATTTTATTTCTTTTATTATAACGTTTTTCAAATCGTAATGCGAAGTGATAACCAATAAATGTTTAACTCCTATTTAAACCGGTTAAAATAGTGACGGTTTAAGATGTTTGATGTCATAACAAATTGCTTCATATGTATTGAATCACTTTTACCGATATTTTTGATACACTAGTTTTAAGGAGGATGATAGAGATGCATCAAAATATTTTACTTGCAGTGGATACAGATTTAAAAAATGCGAAAGCGCTCCAAGAAGTTGTTAAAATTTCAGGCGACAGCTCCGTTGTGACATTGCTCAATATCATCGGAGAACAAGACGTCCAAGCTTCTGTTAAAATGGGGACACATTATGAAGAACTTAAACAAATGCGTCACGAGCAAATGCAACCGACACGTGACACATTAGAACAAAATGGTTTGCAATATGAAGAAATTATCGAACGTGGCAATCCAAAAGAAAAAATCGTAAACTATGCGAATAGCGGCCAATACGATATCGTCGTTCTCAGTAACCGTAAAGCAGAAGCGGCCAAGAAATTCGTATTAGGTAGCGTAAGCCATAAAGTTGCAAAACGCGCAAAAATTCCAGTGTTAATCGTTAAGTAAGCTAAAAACAGTGAACAGACGCAATCCATACAGCTGGCAGGAATTGAAAGATTTTTATGCGTCATAACATTTATCACAATCAAGGGGCTCGGACAAATCAACGTCCAGCCCCCTTTTTAGTATGTATCAAATGCGTTTTAAAACCAATCCTCTATATCCATTAACAACCCCTTCACATGATAAAAACCAGTTGAAGTCACGCACATTTGAGTTGTTTTTGAAACTGAGATTTCATACCACTGAATGTTAACGAACAGTACACAAAAAAAGATTGTGAGGGCTATTCTTTATGAGATTTCTGTACTGCTCCCAAAATCCACAATGAATGGATGCGCTGGGAATCAATAAACGGTGTTCCAAAAGCAGGATTTTCGACAGAACTCCCCTCAGCCCCTAAGAACGCGAGTCCTAGATAGCAACAAATGAAGCAAATCCACTATCTTTCAAATTAACATGCCATATCAAAACAGTACAAGAACAATTCTAAAGTTCTACAGCTTCACCAGGTTTGACAATTTGAACTTGCCCGACATTCACAAGCTTTTTAAACGCTTCTGGATCTTGTTCAATCAATGGGAACGTATTGTAATGAATCGGCACAGTCAATTTAGGCTGAATGAATTCATTAATCGCATAACTTGCATCTTCAATCCCCATCGTAAAATTATCACCAATTGGCACAAAACATACATCAACAGGGTGACGATCAGCAATCAATTTCATATCGCTGAATAAGCCTGTATCACCTGTATGATAAATTGTCTTACCTTCTAATTCTAAAATGACACCCATCGGCATACCTAAGTACATTGGCATACCATTGTCATCCGTTAAGCTTGAACTATGAAACGCTTGAACAAATTTAACGACACCAAAATCAAATGTCCATTTTCCGCCGATATTCATAGGGTGTACGTTTTCGATGCCTTGATTTGTAGATAAATAATTCGCCATTTCAGCTGAACCAATCACTGTTGCGTTATTACGCTTAGCAATTTCAATTGTATCTCCAAAATGATCTTCGTGACCGTGTGTTAAAATCACGTAGTCTACTTTTAAATCCTCAATATTTAAATCTGTTTGTTCATTTCCTGTAATAAAAGGATCAATAATACCTGACTTACCGTTTGCTTCAAAATATACAGTCGATTGACCATGAAAGGATAATTTCATGTTCGCATCCTCCTTCATCATGTGTAATGCAGATTCCTAACTTTATATTAACAGGGTCTTCATCATAAATCTAAAATTTACGACTAGCAAAAGCCCCTTGTTTAAAGCATTTTTTCTCATACGTATTTCAAAAAACAAAATAACTTCTGCTATTTTTATTCACTTCACCAATGCGATTTAAACATCAAAGCGTGTGCACTTTGCATTCTCAAATCAACTGACTTAAAATAAATATGAAGAAATAAAGGAGGCGTTTTTATGTCAAAAATAGAACAACTCGTACAAACTTTAAAAGATCAACAAGCAGATGCGATGTGGGTATCTAATCCTATCAATATCTTCTATTTTACGGGCTATAAATCAGAACCACACGAACGGTTATTTGCCTTGCTTGTGCGAGCAGACGGCCAACAAATTTTATTCTGCCCTCAACTCGAAGTGGAAGAAGTGAAAGCCTCTCCATTTACAGGTGACATCATCGGCTACTTAGACACTGAAAATCCTTTCGATAAACACCGAGAAACGTACGGAAAATTATTGATTGAAGAAAATCATTTAACGGTACAACGCTATCATGCACTACAAAAGGCTTTTTCTGTACATACTTTTGAAGCTGCTGATCCTGTCATTCGCGCGTTACGCAACGTTAAAACAGCCGACGAAATCGATACTTTAAGACAGGCTGCAAAATTAGCAGATAAATGTATGGAAATCGGTGTAGCATTTTTAAAAGAAGGTGTCACAGAACGAGAAGTTGTAAATCATATTGAAAATGAAATTAAAAAATACGGTGTCAATGAAATGAGTTTTGACACAATGGTCTTATTTGGCGATCATGCAGCAGCACCACACGGTACACCTGGAGACCGCCAACTTAAAAATAACGAATATGTATTGTTTGACTTAGGTGTCATTTACAATCATTACTGCAGCGATATTACACGTACCGTCGCTTTTGGACAACCTGATGATAAAGCACAAGAGATTTACGACATTGTATTAAAAGCAGAACAAACTGCGATCCAACATATTAAACCTGGCGTCACAATTAGTGAACTGGATGATATTGCACGAGGCATCATTACCGAAGCGGGATACGGCGAATACTTCCCTCACCGTTTAGGGCATGGCTTAGGTCTTGAAGCGCATGAATACCAAGATATTTCAAGTACGAATCAAAACCCACTTGAAGTCGGTATGGTACTAACCATTGAACCTGGTATTTATGTACCGAATGTTGCCGGTGTTCGTATAGAAGATGATATTTTAGTCACAGAAGATGGCTATGAATCACTATCAGGTTATACGAAATGATTAAAGAAGCTGTTGCATCCTCATTAGTAGAAGTCGAAACTAAACTAAAAGCGGGCGCCAATCGAATTGAACTTTGTGAAAATATGCATGAAAGTGGCACGACGCCAAGTTATGGCATGGTTAAAATCGCCAGTGATATGTGCCAAATGTACGGTGCAGAACTGGCTGTGATGATTCGGCCTCGAGGTGGTTCCTTTGTTTACAATTGGTATGAGTTCGAATCGATGCAAGCAGATATTCAACAACTCAAAACGTTGCCCATCGATTATTTCGTGTTCGGTTGTTTGACGACTGAGGACACGTTACATCAGTTTCAAATGCAAACATTGATTCAACTTGCAGCTCCAATTCGTGTCGTGTGTCATATGGCATTTGATCATATCTACCCTACCGGTCAATCGAAAGCGTTACAACAATTGATCGATTTAGGTGTCACACGATTACTGACGCATGGTGGCCCTGCACAATCGAACCTATTTGACAACTTACCACAGCTCGCCAAATGGGTGCGTCAATCTAAAGGACAAATTGAAATTATGCCTGGTGGCGGTTTGAATTATGAGAATTTAGATGCGTTATTGGAATTATTTCCTTTTCAAGAAGTGCATGGGACGCATATTGTAAAAACTTAAATTCAACACCGAATTTGCTTATACACATTAAAAAAGACGAGTTTCAGGTAACGTTTCATATCCCTGACTCGTCTTTTTTATATTTTAGAACATTTAATTATGCTTCAGTTAATACTTGTGTCACTGGCGTATAATCATAATTAAACGCTTCAGCAACCGCTTTATTTGTCACGTAACCATTGAACACGTTTAGTCCGTGTGAAAGTGGGACGTTTTCTGTTAGTGCACGTTGATACCCTTTGTTTGCAATTTGTAATGCATAAGGTAATGTCGCATTATTTAAGCCAATTGTAGACGTACGTGGCACTGCGCCTGGCATGTTTGCAACCGCATAATGAACGACACCGTGTTTAATATAAGTTGGATCATCATGTGTTGAAATCTTATCTGTCGTTTCGAAAATACCGCCTTGGTCAATCGCGATATCAACAATCACAGAACCCGATTTCATTTTCTTAATCATGTCTTCAGTGACTAATTTCGGTGCTTTTGCCCCCGGAATCAATACTGCCCCAATGACAAGGTCACTTTCTACAACATGTGATTCAATGTTTAAAGGATTGGACATAATCGTATGCACGCGACCATCAAAAAGGTCTTCAAGTTCTTGTAAACGTTTCGGATTCACATCAAGAATCGTTACATCTGCGCCAAGTCCTAATGCAATACGCGCCGCATTTGTTCCTGCTTGACCACCACCGATAATCGTCACTTTACCTTTTTGTACACCTGGAATTCCTCCAAGTAAAATACCCATACCCCCATTGAAGCGTTGTAAAAATTGTGCCCCAATTTGTGTAGACATACGTCCTGCTACTTCGCTCATTGGTGTGAGTAAAGGTAATGAACGATCACCGAGTTGGACCGTTTCATATGCGATAGCGACCACTTTTTTGTCGATGAGCGCCTTTGTTAATTCAGGTTCATTTGCCAAGTGAAGATATGTGAATAAAATGAGTCCCTCTCTAAAGTATCCATATTCTTCTTTTAATGGCTCTTTCACTTTAATCACCATGTCGACATCCCAAACGTCATCTTGGCTGTTGACGATGTTTGCCCCTGCTTGAACGTAATCCGTGTCTTCGAAATAAGAGCCCTCACCTGCTGCTGTTTCGACTAACACTTCATGTCCAGCTTCTACAAGTGCATGTACACCACTTGGAGATAAGCCAACACGATTTTCATTATTTTTAATCTCTTTCGGAATTCCAATTCTCATACTCCTTGCACCTCCAAAACTAATCATAACGTATACAACATGTAAGCGCAATCATAACAATTTTTGATTTTTTAGTTCATATAAATTTCACTTAAATTTGGAGATGATATGTTATAATAAAGGTGAAATAAGAAAGGGGTTTTAGCCATGTATATGTACAAAAATATTTTAATTGCTGTTGATGGTTCTCATGAAGCGGAGTGGGCATTTAACAAAGCAGTTGCAGTTGCAAAACGTAATAATGCCAAACTGATTATCGTGAATGTCATCGATTCAAGAACTTATACATCTTTTGAAGTTTACGATTCACACTTCACTGAAAAGTCTAAATCATTTGCAGAAAAATTATTGGATGGCTACCGTCAAGTGGCACAAGATGAAGGCATTCAAAATGTGGAAACACGCTTAGAATTTGGATCACCTAAATCTGTACTTCCAAAATTAGCAAGTGATGAAAATTCAGATGTTGACCTTGTGATGTGTGGTACTTCAGGCCTTAATGCGGTAGAACGCTTTATCGTAGGTTCGGTATCTGAAGCCATTGTACGTCATTCAGCATGTGATGTATTAGTTGTACGTACTGAGCAAATTCCAGAAAACTTCGAGCCAAAAGTAGCAACAGACGAACTATTGAAAGATTTCAGCATTTAATGAAACCCTATATCAAACATTTGAATGGTAATGGGACATCAATTTTTGTCTCCTATTCATACCAATCATTCACCCATGAAGGAGATAGACGCTAGAACATATCATGTAACAACTTCCTTCATAACTCACAAAGAGGCTTGGAAATTCGTTTTCCTCGTCTCTTTTTTTACTGCTTTTTCCCTTCCTCAACTACAAAAATAAAACAGTACAAGTCGTAAACAAATCACAACTCATACTGTTGATTATCATACGCTATTTTAAAATTAACCTTCTAACTCACCGAAAGTCATCACGTCACGTGCAATCATCACTTCTTCATTTGTAGGGATGACTAATACTTTTACAGGTGAATGTGGGTAGTTGAGCTCAGCTTCTTTACCGCGTAATCCTTCATTTTTACGTGGATCCCAATAAACGCCCATAAATTCTAAACCTTCTAATACACGCGCACGCACTGCATCTGAGTTTTCACCTACACCAGCAGTGAAGATGATCACATCGACACCATGCATACGTGTTGCATATGACCCCATATATTTATGGATACGTGATGCAAATACTTCTAACGCTAACTCTGCACGTTCTTCGCCATTTTTCGCATCATCTTCGATATCACGTAAATCTGAAGACGTTCCAGTGATACCTAATAAACCTGATTCTTTGTTTAAAATATTAAGTACTTCATCAGCCGTTTTACCTGTTTTCTCCATCAAGAATGGAATTAATGCAGGGTCAATATTACCTGAACGTGTACCCATTGTCACACCCGCTAATGGTGTGAAGCCCATTGACGTGTCGATTGATCTACCACCGTCGATTGCAGCAATTGAAGCACCGTTACCAATATGACATGAAATAATACGTAATTCTTCAATTGGTTTTCCTAATATTTCAGCTGCACGTTGTGATACATATTTATGACTTGTACCGTGGAAACCATATTTACGGATACCATATTTTTTATAGTACTCATAAGGTAGGCTATATAAATATGCTGATTCAGGCATTGTTTGGTGGAATGATGTATCAAATACAGCCACATGTGGAATTTCAGGAAGCAATTTTCTAAATGCTTGAATTCCCATTAAGTTGGCTGGGTTGTGGAGTGGTGCTAAGTCTGTTAGTTTTTCAATGTCTTTAATCACTTCATCAGTCACTAAAGCAGACTCAGGGAATAACTCGCCACCATGTACGACACGATGACCTGTACCATCGATTTCGTTAATGTCATTGATCACGCCGTGTTTTTGTAAACTGTCTAACATCATGTTTACCGCTTGTTCGTGATCTTTAATATCTTGTACTTCTTTGATTTTTTCACCATTCACTTCAATTGTGAAAATCGAATCCTTTAATCCAATACGTTCAACTAAACCTTTAGTGATTAATTTTTCTTCTGGCATTTCGATTAATTGAAATTTCAATGATGAACTACCAGCGTTAATCGCCAAAATTAATTTTGACATGTCAACGGCCTCCAATATATATATTTTATTCACATCTATTTAACCATTAATACAGTTTGATTTCAAGAGTGTAACAGCCTAATTTTTAGGTTGATTTTGTGACAACCAAGTTTTAAGTTCGGATAAAAATTGTTGGAAGTTTTGTGGGTTTTTAAAATCTGGAATATTTGCGAGCAAAACTTCTACAGGCTTCGTCACATTCTGTTCTTTACGTTGCAAAATGAGAATCGATTTTTGTGCACGTTCACTTTTAAATAGTGTTTTCGGCAAGTTTAGAAAAGCTTGCATTTCTGTTTCTGTAGCAATAAAATTTTCCAACTGTTTTACATAGTCGCCTTCAAATAATTGACTCGGTACAACGAGGAAAACGTACCCTGATGGCTTTACCGTTTCAATTGCTTGTTCGATAAATAAGTGGTGCGCAAAACTGTGTCCCTCATCAAAACCTAACTGTAGCTGTTCACTACGCGCATCATTTGGATAATATCCAATCGGCAAATCACCAATGACAACATCCGCACCGTCGAAAGGTAACGGCATGATAGCATCTTGAGGATACACATCAAACGGAATTTCTAAAAAGTTGGCAAGGTGTACACTCACTCTAGAAAGGACTGGGTCAACCTCAACTAAATGATGCATGATAGTGAAATCTGTCATCACTTCATGAACAGTAGCGCTTAAATGGCCTGTACCGCTGCCTAAATCCGCAATATGCAGTTCTTTCGTGCCTTCTTTAAATTGTGACACTAAAAATCCTAAAATAAGTCCAATAGAATCGGGAGTAATTTGATGATTAGCTTGAACTTCTTCTTTTTGCAGTTGGTTCAAATACGCAAATTGAAATGCCTTTCTTCTATCTTGAAGTGTGGCTTGTTCTAATAAATCACGCTCAGACGTATAAAGTTGTTCCATTGCTAAGCCTAAGTTTTCAATAAAGCTTTGACCATTTTCTTCATTTAAATTTTGTGTTCTTTCATCGAGTTGATGGAATAATGTCTCCATAATAGAGGTGCTTTCTGTCATCATTCATCATCCTTTCATAAAAATAAGGGAGCGCTTCAGAAGCACACGTTAAAAAATGTGGCTTCTGAATCTCCCTTTGTTCATTTCATCAGCATTCATTGATTGAACGACATGTTAACAGAGATAGGGTGTGCCAGAAAAACTATGATTAAAGTAGGTTAATTCTGACATACCGAATCTCCCCTCAACTTGGTCATTCATCCTCAATTAAATGTTGCGATAAGCTTCAAGTGCTGCTTCAAAGTTAGGGGAATCCGTACCCTCTGCTACAATCTCTTTATATACGACTTTATTATTTTCGTCTAATACAAATACTGAACGTGCTAATAATTGTAAACCGTCCATAATCACACCGTAGTTTTGACCAAATGAACGACTTTGATAATCACTTAATGTAATGACGTTGTCTAATCCACTTGATGCACACCATCTTTGTTGCGCAAATGGTAAGTCCATAGAAATCGTTAATACATAACCATCTTCAGCACTTGCTTCTTCATTGAACTTACGTGTCTGTTGATCACATACACCTGTGTCAAGAGAAGGAACAACGTTGACTAATTTTTTCTTGCCATCATATGTTGCAAGTGTCACAGGTTGTAAACTATTGTCTACTACTGTGAAATCTGGAGCTTGGTCCCCAACGTTAACTTCTTGACCTAGTAATTCAACAGGGTTTTGTTTAAATGTAATTTGTGCCATCAATACTGCCTCCCTTAAATAGATTACTTTACTATTATATCGTGTTAATCAGTTGTTATCACGTCATATACCTTCAGTTTCTTTAATATAATGAAGGTATTTATTTTTAACGACGACTGTATCCGCAAAATAATCATGCACACCAATATGTTTTGGCGTGAACAGTACAGCTAAGTATGGTAAACCGAAGAAGACATTTGAAATGATACGGCCGATCCATTCTCTCATTAAGACATCTGACCAGTTCAATCGCGTTAAACTTCGATGATACACTTTAATGCCGAGAATCATTTTGCCGACTGTTTGTTGAAAGTATTTCGTCATCAATACAAAGTAAACAAAATAAATAAGTACATCTAGAATATGGCCTACGCTAAATTTGTCAATCCATAATTTCCAACTGTCGATACCTGTTAATGCATAAATGGGGTTTAAAATGATTTGTGTTACAGCCCATAGTATCGCAAGGTCAATGATATAACTTAAAAACCGTCTGCCGAAACCTGCATAGAAAAACGCATCCAGTTCATAGCGATGTTTTTCAATCGTTTGTGACGCACGTCCCTCTGCCTGTTGACCTTTCATTGGTCGTGAGATCTCTGGGCGGGGTTGAGACGGATTATAGTTAAATTCATTTGAATGTTGCATCTCAATCACCTACCCTTCATATTTATACATTGGTCGTGTTTGTGATTCATTATTAATAATAGATTTCACATCTTTCAAATCTGCACGTAAACCATTAAAGAATGATTTCATGCCTAAAAAGCTCGTTAAATTACTTTCTTCAGCGTCGAACGTAACAATTTCTGGATTATCGACTTTAATCGCTTTCTTCAAGTCTTTCAAAGTTTTATCTTTATAACCGATAGCATCAATCAAACCATTACTTTTCGCTTGTTGTGCACTATAAATACGTCCATCTGCCAATTCACGCACTTTGGATTCAGACATATGGCGTCCCTCTTTAACGACATTCACAAATTGATCGAAACTATCTTTATTAATAGACTGTAAAATCTCTCTTTCTTCATCTGTCATTTTGCGTGAACTACTTAAAATATCTTTATGTGCACCTGATTTAATCGTGTTTGTTTTGATGCCTAAGTTATCCAAAAGCTCTGAATAATCTTTCGACTCAGAAATGACACCAATTGAACCTGTTAAAGATTGAGGACCTGCATAAATTTTATCGGCTGGCGCTGAAATGTAGTAACCACCAGATGCCGCTAAATTTTCCATTTGGACATATATCTTTTTACCTGAATCTTTCACTTCTTTTATTTTTTGATAAAATTCATCACTTTCATATGTACCGCCACCTGGACTATTAACGCTGAGTAGCACACCTTTGATAGAATCGTCATTTTTAATCGTTTCAAGCTGTTTTAAAGCTGCTTGATGATTATAACCGGCGCCACCACCAAACAGGCCACCGCTCGCACCTGTGTCGATAATTTCACCTTCTACGACAATTTCTGCAATCTTCTTATGACTATCACCTTCCTCAAGAACGGTACTTGTCGCTTCCTCATTAATGTTAAAATCTCCACTCACAAAAGAGGATACAACCGATGTCATGGCACTCATTAAAATACCACCTAGTACGATGACACTTGCTAATATAATCGCTATGATCCTTTTTGACATAATCAACTTCCTTTCGAATAGTTTTCAAATTTATCATAACAAAAAAATATAGTCTTTAGGTCAAATAACTGTAAGAAATCATTAGAATTTTAAAATTAAACGTAAATCAAAAGTTTCCTAAAATGTGTATCTCAGTCACGCACAATCCCATCCTTGTTAATGTGTCGAGATGTAATTCCAAACATTTTTTAAAATAAGGACGACAGTGACGATAACGAATAAGATTCTGACATAACCGACGCCTTTTTTAAGTGCAAACATCGCGCCAGCATAAGATCCCACAATCATACTGACCCCCATGCTTAACCCATATACGTAATCGACACGGCCTAAGTAAATAAACAACAGTAACGCACCTAGGTTTGAGGCAAAATTCAACACTTTCGCATTACCAGCAGCACTTAAAAAGTCAAAACCTAATAATAAAAAGACGAAGAGCAAAAATGACCCTGTGCCGCCACCAAGAAAGCCATCATAGAAGCCGATGACCACAATGAGGCACGTAAATAAAATCATTTTGTATAAAGGTAGCGTAGTATATGTACGAATACTGCCCCAATCTTTTTTCAATAACGTATAAACGAGAACCATGGACAAAATGACAATCACAAGTGGCTTTAACAGTTCAGCAGGTAAATAAACAGCTACGATTGCACCTAAAATAGAGGCGATAAAAGATAAAGGGAACAGTTTACCAACAATAGCGAGATCCACTTTACCTGAACGAATAAAACGAATCGCACTCGTCAAAGATCCGAATGCGCTCGCTAATTTATTCGTCCCTAATGCAGCAGCGGGTGGCATACCAATGGCAAGTAATGCGGGGATTGATATTAAACCGCCCCCACCGACTACAGCATCGATAAATGCCGCTAAAAAGCCTAAACTAATGATTATTAAAATCAGTGTCCCATCCCATTCTAAAATCATTGTTTATCCCCCTTTTTAGAACAAGTCATCATCCCATGCGTTTTGTTCATCTTGATGGCGTTGGTAGTTTTTATCGATCACAATCGTTTCAATATTGTCTACCGCTCTATCAATCATTTCTTCAAAATCAAAACCAGATTCATATTGCAATACTTTTTCAAATTGCGGTTCTGTCACTGGGTTTTTCGGTGTGAAAATCGTACAACAATCTTCATAAGGTTGAATAGACGTTTCAAATGTGCCAATATCTTTTGCCTTTTTCACGATTTCTTCTTTATCTAATGACAATAATGGACGTAAAATTGGTGTGTTCGTAACCGCATTAATCGCATACATACTTTTCAATGTTTGGCTAGCAACTTGTCCTAAGTTTTCACCGTTTACAATCGCGTCAGCCCCAATTTGATGCACAACTTTATCGGCAATTCTTAACATCATGCGGCGTGTTGACGTCATCGTATAACGTTCATGCACGACTTTATGAATTTGTTTTTGCACTTCTGTAAATGGCACAATGTGTAAACGGATCGAACCGACTCTTTCCGCCATTATTCGCGTGAGTTCAATCACTTTTTCTTTCGCTTTTTCACTTGTAAATGGCGGACTGTGGAAATGAATTGCTTCAATCGTCACGCCACGGCGCATCACTTCCATCCCTGCAACTGGTGAATCAATACCGCCTGATAACATTAACAGCGTCTTTCCTCCTGTTCCGACTGGTAGGCCACCAATTGCCGGGATAATGCGGTCATACATATATATCGCATCTAGACGGACTTCCACTTTGATTTCATGGTCAGGTTGGCGAACATCCACGTGGAGTGATGGATTGCTTTTAAGCACTTCGCCACCAACCATACGTTGGATCGCAAATGTTTCATATTCAAAATTTTTGTCAGAGCGTTTCACTTCAATTTTGAAACTGTCTCCTGCTTCATAATTTTGAGCGAATAAGCGTGCGTGTTCATACACCGCATCCATCGATTTTTCTATTTTTAAAACCGGGCTGATTGAATGGACACCGAACACTTTCGATATACGTACCATCATTTCTTCAATGTCAGCTTCTGGTTCTAATTGAATATACATACGATCACGATTCGCTTTCACTTCATACCCTTTTAATGGCATGAGTGCGCGTTTGACATTGGAACGCAACTGGCTGACAAATGTTTTACGATTGCCACCCTTTAATGTTAATTCTCCATAACGGACTAATATATGGTCATAAATCATTTTTCTAACAACTCCTCAACTTCACTATATACTTGATGAAACGCTGCTTTAAACGTCTCAATATCTTGCATGGTCGTATGTCGATCAAATGACAAACGGATACTTCCTAAAATACGCGATACTGAAATGTTCATCGCTTTTAATACTTCATTGACATTCGAATGTTTAGATGAACATGCACTCGTCGTCGAAAGCATAATTCCTTGTTTCGAAAAGGCATTGACTAATACTTCACCCCGTACACCTGGAAATGCCAAATTTAAAATGTGCGGTGATGCATCAACCGGTGAATTAATGACGACACCAGGATAATCTTGAATCATCTCACGCAATGCAGTCGTAAATGTCGATAACGTTTGTATCAAGGCCTCACGTTGATCTTCCGCCAGTCGAATGGCTTTCGCTAACGCCACATCACTTGCGACATTGACCGTTCCACTACGCAAACCAAACTCTTGACCGCCACCTTGAATGATTGGATAAATTTGATGTAAGTTTTTTAAAATGAGTAAACCTTGACCCTTCAAACCATTAAACTTGTGACCGCTCAACGACAAACTGTCAATACCTGTCATTTGAATCGGCCATTTGCCAAGTGCTTGTACCGCATCAACATGAAAATGCACTTTCGGATAAGGCTTTAAGCTTTCAACAATCTCTTCAATAGGCTGCATTTGTCCCATAATATTATTCACTTGCATGCACGTCACTAAAATGACATCATTGGTTAACAGTGACTTCAAATGGTCAATGTCAATGCGCCCTTCAGCTGTCACATTGATGTACTTTAAGATAAAACCTTCTCGCTCAAGTTCACGCATCACCTCTAATACAGACGGATGTTCAAGTAACGACGTGATAATGGTACGTCCAAAATGCTTTTTCTGATGTGCTGCCCCTTTTAAAGCCATATTGTTCGACTCTGTTGCCCCACTTGTAAATATGAGTGTTTCATCATTTAACTTCAACGTCGATTTAATTTGGTCTCTCGCATTTTGTAATAAACGTTCAACTTCCTGTCCTTTTTCATGTGGACTATTCGGATTATAGAAAAACTTTTCGTTCACCTTCATAAAACTCGATAACACGGATGGATCGGGTTTCGTCGTCGCTGCGTTATCAAAATATAACATGTGCAGACTTCCTCTCTTTAAATATCATTTTACATTGTACTACAAGTCGTGGGTTTGATGTCATATCCATTCGATATTTTCTAAAATTTTATCATTCCGGTCAACTTTTGGGTCTGGTACGAGGCTATGGTACATGGTATGAAAACAGTGTCAAATGAACAATGACTCCCGAACGTCTCTTCTTCCTAATCAACAAAGGGGCTGTGATTTTTATGATATGGACATTTTTGGTTTTTAACATTTCTGTTATTTGAGAACATTTTGGATTTTTTACATTTCTGTTTACTAAGGCGTTGACACTTTTCGTTTTTTACATTTGTGTTGACTGACGATTGCCGTCTTGGACTCGCGTTCTTAGGGGCTGATCCTTCAACTAACCAACGCTTTGATTGAATAATTACATTTGTTGAAGCGTTGGTGGATTTTCCGGTTCAGCTGATCCCTCAAGAGTCTCGTCCCTTTCGGCAATCTTTCGTCAACAACAGTTTGTTAGTGGACATGTCGCCTTCATTGTACTAGCTACCCACATTCCAAAAAATTTAAATGTCCATTCCACTGAACTTTTATTCGCTCATTTCATAAAATCCTTAACATACCATGCCAAAAAAGTTTCAGCAGCTCTTTCCACTCAGATTTCATAGGGGATTGCTCTAAAATATAGTAGCCTCTCCAAAAAATATTAATAATCCATGTCATAAAAATTAAAACACCCCATATAAAAGTTTCAGCAATTTATTTGTTATATTTCGTTTTTCTGTTTATTTTTATCGTATATATCATAAAAACTTTAGTCCACTACTCTTTTACTTTAAGGGGTTGTGGTGCTTTTGAGGCTTATATTTCCTAAGCATTTGTATCTAGTTGGCGTTTAACTTCGGTTTCGTTCTTCATGATTACCAATATTTCACTCAATTGATATAAACGGGTGTGTCGTTGGGGGGCACTGTTGTAAGTTTATCCTAAAAGTTAAAAACCAGGGCTACGTGTCATCAATTTCACATGAATGATGAATAATGCTGCTTCGTTTATGATGCTACTCTGCTCTCGTTCCAACTATGTATGCGCGGGTTAAAAACACTTAGATGAGCCGAAACCGTTTTCAATTGCTAAAATGCTAAATCAAATAAAAGAAAGGAGCTAGGGAAACGTCATGTCCCAGCTCCGATACACCCTATTATTCTATTTAACTGTTAAGATTGTTGTTCTAACACTTCTCGTTCAATATGTTGTGCGATACCAGGCTCAAGTTGTTCGAGCGCTTGTTCTGAAATCTCACTTGAACGTTTGTAGCGGTTGTTTTTGAATAAACGTTCTGCCTCGTTCAAGCTCTTATCTAAATCATGGTTGTCTTTACGATAACGATTACCGTACTGAATTAAACGTTCCGCGTACACCGCATTAATGAGCACATCGTTCGCTTCATCTTCAAATTTATTCATTTGAAGGACGACTTTGTTCACTTTATCTTTCAATTGTTGCACATTAATTGGTCGCTCACTAAAACGTTGATTGACGTCACGCACTTCATAATCAATTTCATTTTTCAAAATAATGAAACGTTCTGGCACACTTGTTAAATTTGAAGCAAGTAAACGACGATAAATCTCTTCTTTTTTACTTTGGACACGTAAAATATGTTCTTCTGCCTCTGCTTCATCTTCTCTTAGTGACACGAGATGATTTTGTAACTTTTCTTGTTTCGCATTAATGACTTCAACATGGTCTTCAATATATTTCAAGTTATCTTGGACTTCGCTATAACGTACGGATGATTTCGCCATTTCAGATAAAATTTCGTCATACACTGAAATTAAATTTTGAATCTCATTTTCAAATTGACGCACGCTTTGTACATCACTTTCATTGATATAATAATTTTCACGCACATATTCAATTTCAGTTTGTAACGTGTAATTCATATCTTTCGCATGGAACAAATCATTTGTAATACGTTCTTTAGATTCTTCGACGGCATTTTTCGACTTCACTTCATGTTCGATTAAGTCATACATATCATCAAGGCGGTCATTAATTTGTACCAGTTTGTCATTCGCTTCATCTAATTCAAGGCGACTGATCAGCGGTTCAACAAAACTAAGTTCCGTCTTCAAGTCTTGCAATGTACTATCGACTTTCACATGATCTAAATCATAACCTTCTACTTTCAAATCACGTACGCCATATTTAATATCTTGGAATTGACCCGGAAGTTCTTTTTGTGCTTCACGCATTAAATCAGGAATTTCACTCATATCTTCTTTTAAATAAGTGATATCTTGATCTAATCCTTGAATGTGCGTATGTGCCTCTTGGTAGTTACCTTCAGCTTTTAACGTCTCATACACTTCAAATTCTGGTTCAAAACCTTCAATTTCCTTTTCCAATAAACTTGCTGCTTCACCATATTGATGACGGTTTGCAAGGACATCGCGCTTCAATTTACGGTATTCATCTTTACTTCTTTCATAAATCTCATCGCTTTGTTGATGCATGTCGTACACTTCATCCGCTTGACTAACCAACTCTTGGTGTTTCGCTTCGTACTGGTCCATTAACGCATGTGCATCATCAATGTCCGTTTGAGCTAATGAAAACTTGAATTTATCTAGATTCATTTCTGCTTCATGGATTTTTTCATCTACAGGTGCCAAATAGTTATTTGTTGTGTCCGTCCATGATTGGTTCAATGTATCGTATTGATTTTTTGTTTCACCAGATAAGTGTAACGTTTTCAATTTCTCCAAACTTTCATCATACGACAATGCATTTAACTTTTCTCTTCTCTCTTCAGCAGATTGAATAATCGACCTTTTGTTTGATCGCATGTAAAATAACACACCGATTGCAATCAAAATAACAATGATAATCGCTAGTATAATATATAATGCCATGTCCACTCGTCTCCTCCTAAATACATAAAACTATTATAACGTAATTTAAGGATGCATTAAAATAAAATCTTAAAATTAATTGCAGTTTTTTGCAGTTCTATCAAAATATCTCAGAAAATTGCGTCGTATTCAAGAGATAGCTTATAATATGGGATAAATTGATAAGAAAGTGAGTGAATTGAATGACAGAAACAACAGACTATCATCTCTTATCTCGTCAACTTGATGCGATGTTAGATGGAGAAACAGATTTAATCGCAAATTTAAGTAATACTTCTGCGTTATTAAACGAAAACTTAGCTCAAATTAATTGGGTCGGTTTTTATTTAATGAAAGATGGCGCATTAATTTTAGGACCGTTCCAAGGTAAACCGGCTTGTGTTCATATCGAAGTTGGCAAAGGCGTATGTGGCACAGCTGTTGCAAAAAATCAAACGCAACGTGTCGCTGATGTACATGCTTTCCCTGGCCATATTGCATGTGATGCGAACAGCCAATCTGAAATCGTTATTCCAATTCATAAAAACGGTGAAGTAATTGGTGTATTAGATATCGATGCCCCTATCCGTGCACGTTTTGCTGAAGCAGATGAAGCAGGTTTAGAAGCGGTTGTAAAAGTGTTAGAAGCTCATCTTTAAGCCATTCATTCAAAATATGTTTGACTTTTACGTATAAAATGATACAATATCCTTTGTGTGAATAAACGAAAATAGCAGTTGAATATTGATAGGCGCTATGATGTTCCCAAAGCGGACGTGTCGTGTAACCGGAGCTATGAGGTGAGGACACATAAAACATTATATCCTATTGAGCATTCAACACTCTTTTTTGTTTTTTCATAACAACAAAAAAGAAAAAGGAGGAGTCACATTATGGCTCGATTCAGAGGTTCAAGCTGGAAAAAATCTCGTCGTTTAGGTATCTCATTATCAGGTACTGGTAAAGAATTAGACAAACGTCCTTACGCACCAGGACAACACGGTCCAACTCAACGTAAAAAATTATCTGAGTATGGATTACAATTACGTGAAAAACAAAAATTACGTTACTTATATGGTATGACTGAACGTCAATTCCGTAACACATTCCAAACTGCTGGTAAACAAGGTGGTGTTCATGGTGAAAACTTCATGATCCTACTTGCTAGCCGTTTAGACGCAATTGTTTACGCTTTAGGTTTAGCGCGTACACGTCGTCAAGCACGTCAATTAGTTGGTCACGGTCACGTAGAAGTTGACGGTAAACGTGTTGACATTCCATCATACACATTAAAACCAGGTCAAGTTGTTACTGTTCGTGAAAAATCACGTAAATTAGCAATCATCGAAGAATCAGTTGAAATCAACAATTTCGTTCCTGATTACTTAGACTTCGATGCTGATAACTTAACAGGTACTTTCGTTCGCCTTCCAGAACGTAGCGAGTTACCAGCTGAAATCAATGAACAATTAATCGTTGAGTACTACTCACGTTAATCTGTCATTTTTCGGACACCAAGTATATACGTATGCTTGGTGTTTTTTTGCGGTTAAAAATGTATCATAAGTTGTCTAAGCAAACGCCCCTCCATGTAAATCGCATCATCAGTAATCAATGCAGGTGTCGCATAAGACTTCGCATCAGTCACCGATTTAACAATACCGGTATGCTTTTCCTTTAACTTCGTTTCGCCCATTGCTACTTTTGTTTTAGCAGCTGCAGGTGTCGCAGTTCCGCCCGTTGCCGTATCAGCAAAAAATTGTAAACGTAATTTCAGTTTTTCTTTCATACTTCATTCAACCTTTCTTAATTTAAAAATGTTTTCCAAGCCTCTTCCACTTCTGGTGTACGCACATGGTTCCCAACGACATGGCTTTGTGTTGCTTTACTTTCTAGTTGACGCTGTACTTCTTGATTCACTAACGCTACAAAACTATCGACCGTCGCCTTAGTGTCTTCAGCCGTCTCTTTCACGACTAAATCCAGTAATGCATCAGGGACATGCATACCCGCATCATTGAGCATAGACGTCGCTTCTTGCCGCATCTTATACGTTTCAAGTTGCTTCTTATAATCGTCACGCTCTTTTTCTGTCTTCTCAAGTTCATACTGATGCTTTTGTTCGGCATTCATCTTACGAAGTTTATCCGCTTCTTTTTGCTTCTCAGTCAATTCGTCTTGAATCTGCTGACGCATCTCTTTCGTACGGCGTTGCATCTCTGCATTCACACGATCATTCACTAACTTCAATTGTGCTTCAGTCAGTTGTTCGGTATCTTCGACCTCTTCAGCTTGAGCGTCACTCACATCAGCTTGTTCTGCTACTGCTTCACTATCTGTACCTGCATCACTAAAAAACTGTAACTTCAACTTTAACCATTGTTCTTTCATATTTCGCACCTCATTATAAATCTACTCTTGCAAGTTTTATGTCATTGCATGGTGTGGACTACACTTGCATCTTTTAACGCCATAAGCACGGTTTGGGCAATAAAAAAAGCCACTGCAGCACAGTCGCTTAAATTTGGATATAAAAAGAGCACCTGGATGAATAATTTACTGTTTCATCAGGTGCTTTAGCCCCATGCAACAAGTTCAGTTTCAGGGAACTCATTAATTTTGATATTTTCCTTAATTCTATGAATTGCATGACCTAGATACTTTCTAGTTTCATAGAATTTTTCGTATTCTGATAATTCATGGTTTATTATTTCTAAATCGTTGATACCAATTGTGACACGACCAGATTTTTCACTGCCATTAGGGTAGTAATTATAGGTTACACTTTTTTCGTCCTTAATCACTAATATCAAATCTAACAATGTTCACTACCTCCTTATTCTATTACTTTTCTAACTTTTTTATTTCTTTATCGTAGTTATATTTTTTCTCAGTTATTGCATGTGCTTCTCTATAGCCATAATTATACTTATTCATCAAATAATGTTCAAGTGCTTCATGATGTAACATAATTAAATCTGCCTTTTTGATATGTTTACCATCCCTTAATCGCATCCAACTATTCGCCATATCAAAATCTGGGTCAAATTGTTTGTAACCTTCTCTAAGATGATACTTATTTATAAATATATGTTCATACACACGCTTTATTGTTGATTCCCTGAAACCTGTGTTTCTAGCCACTTCCCTTATTTCTATTTCCTTTTTTCTATTCCGAATTTCTTCATAATAATCGTCAGCATGCCTTTGTCTTTGAATACCGTATGGGTCATTTTTATCAGTCCATTTAGCACCAGATTCTTTAATAATGGAGGGAGCGTCTTCATCTTTCAATCGATATTTCCCTTGTCTATCTTTGAAAAACTTGTCACGCCAGTTGCCTACATAAGGTACTGTCGTGCTTCGACAATGAGGATGCATCGGCGGAGCATTGACACCAGGCATCATGTCTTTCACTTTAAACACTTTCTTATCGTAGTGACGACAGATTTTAGATGTCTTTTCATCCAACTTGGACACAAACTCATACGGATGGCGCCTACGTAGCATCGCGTGACTTGCCATCTGCTCAACATCTTTTCTCAGTTCATCTTGACAGTTCCAAAGTGTTTTATTAATTCATCCTATTTCTCAATTTATTTAAATCTACTCTTGCAAGTTTTATGTCATTGCATGGTGTGGACTACACTTGCATCTTTTAACGCCATAAGCACGGTTTGGGCAATAAAAAAAGCCACTGCAGCACAGTCGCTTAAATTTGGATATAAAAAGAGCACCTGGATGAATAATTTACTGTTTCATCCGGTGCTTAATCTAAAACTTCAATCGATTTTATTTCACTTTCATAAAAACCAAACAATACTGTCATACCGACATCTAAATATATAAAATCTTCTCCTCTATCACTATCGATCTCATCATCATAACTTGTAACTTTACCAGTAAATTGCTGTCCATCAATAGTTTCTATCATTACCTTTTTTCTCACATAAGTCCATAGTTTCATTACTTATCCTCCTTTTCATAAGGTACAACATGAGTGCCTGTTTTTGAGTAGTGCACTTTCCCACATTTCGTTTCTATAAATTCACCGTCAATGTATGCTTTACCAATAATTTTACCAAAGTTTATAATTTCTCTGTTTAACCATTTACCTGCATTATTAGCTACCAAGTAGCCTTTACCTGATTTTTGACGTATCATTGAATTGAGTTCCTCATTGTCTAATACCGTAACGCTTGGTATTTGAAGCCCTTTTTGTATATTCTTTTTCTTATACGCTTCATACAATGGATGGCCTAACTGATGGCGGTTCTGTTTATCTACGTTTAATTCTTTTTTTATTTTACCATTTTCAAGAGCTTCCGTCATGTCTTCTTTAGCTAATTTTTGTAAAACATCTTCATATTCGGCTTTGTACTTCCCTTGTCTGTCTTTGAAAAACTTATCACGCCAGTTGCCTACATAAGGTACTGTCGTGCTTCGACAATGAGGATGCATCGGCGGAGCATTGACACCAGGCATTATGTCTTTCACTTTAAACACTTTCTTATCGTAGTGACGACAGATTTTAGATGTCTTTTCATCACGTTTCGCCACGAACTCATATTCGGCATCGTCGCCCATCGTCTCTAAATAGTGCATTTTCTGCGCTTCCGTTTGCACACGTGCCGCTTCGGTAATCAACAATCGTTTCGTATTAGCGACTGTCTGTTGTTGTTTCTTACGTATCTCTGGCACAAACTCATACGGATGTCGGCCACGTAACATCACATGACTGGCCATCCGCTCAACATCTTTTCTCAGTTCATCTTGATTGTTCCAAAGTCGCTCAGACCAATTCAGCTTACCAAAGTTAGAATACACAATCGCTTCAACATCTGACTGCTTCACATGCACATCCGCACCTAATATCCCCGCTTGATGTCTCAGTGTACGCGTCACGCTATCTTGTAAGTGATGATTCACCACTTTCTCTTGTTCAGCATAAGCTTTCGTCACAATCAAACCAAGTTCTTGCTTTAACAACTTCTCACGATTGACATACATCGTCGTGTTATAACGCTTCAGTTCCTCATTCGCTTTTTCGCTAAAATCTTTATTTTCAACATACGCTTTCGCTTGCATTTGAAACACTTCAACATCAAACGCATCGACAATCTTTTTCGCTTCTCGCCAGTCAATCCCTTCAGCTGTCGCAAGCTTGCCATAATACGCTAATAAGTTTTTGTATATATCCGCAATCATCATCGCCACAATGCGCTCAATTTCAGCCACCTTTGCAGCATCTTCTAATGTTTCAGACTGGATGAACATTTTCGCGCGTTCTAACCAATAATCATTCAAGCTCTACATCGTTCATGTCTTCTTTCTCTTGTTGTACAGGTATCGCATCATGGTAGTCTTGATTTTCTGAAGCCTCTTTTTCCTCCGCTTTCACTTTTTCAAGCTCTTCTTTAGGATTTTCAATATTCGGCAGCCAAGACAATAACGTTTCTTGACTCACGCGACCGCCAAGCTTAATAAAGATGTCAGCGTATTCTGCTAACGATTGCGGGATGTTAGGCTTAAACTCAATGCGCATATCCGTAAAATCAATATTGTCATTCAAGTGATTCCGCACACTTTGAATAATCGCAAACCGACGTTTAAAACCTTTCGTCAACTGCCGTTCAATCGTCACACGTAACTGTTCAAGTCCGAACAACTTATATTTCATTGCTTCCCCAGACTGCACACCTCCGAAATGTTCATCCGACAAATCCGGCGTATTCGTAAACTTATGAATATCTTTTTGAATACGTTTCTTATAGGCTTCAACGCCTGCAACATCATACTGCTTATAAATATAATGCACATTCGCATTCCCAATCCGGCCAGATGCGTCAGGTTTTGTTTTAGCTAAAATAATACGGGACTTCCGCATCTTCTTTGCCTCTTCAACATCTAAGTCCAAATGCCCTATCTTTAGTTTCCTCAGTCGTATCGTTATGCTCTACCGTATTATCTGTTTCCGTATTTGCTTCAGTACCCGCATCATTGAAAAACTGTAATCTTAACTTTAACCATTGTTCTTTCATATTTCGTACCTTATTTAAATCTACGCTCCAAGTTTTATGTCATTGCATGGTGTGGACTACACTTGTATCTTTTAACGCCATAAGCACGGTTTGGGCAATAAAAAAAAGCCACTGCAGCACAGTCGCTTAAAAATGGGTATAAAAAGAGCACCTAGATGAATGAATTGCTGTTTCATCAGGTGCTTAATCTAAAACTTCAATCGATTTTATTTCACTTTCATAAAAACCAAACAATATTTCCATACCAACTTCTAAATATATAAAATCTTCTCCTCTATCACTATCGATTGCATCATCATAGTCATCGACTTTTCCTATGAGTTTTTCGCCAGTAGCCAATTCTATCCGTACATTTTTCCCTAAATAAGTCCATAGTTTCATTACTTATCCTCCTTTTCATACGGTACAATATGCGTTCCAGTTTTTGAAGAGTGTACCGTCCAAATTTCGTTTCTATAAATTCACCGTCAATAAGTGCTCTACCGATAACTTCACCAAAAAACGGTGACTTTCACTTGCTTAATCTATAATTTCAATCGATTTTATTTCGCTTTCTCTAAATTCATACAATAATTCCATACCAACATCTAAATATATGCAGTCTTCTCCGTTGTCATTAGCTACTTCATCATCATAGCCTGACACACGTCCACTGAATTCCTTACCATTTTTTAATATTACACGTACGTTTTTATCTACATAAGTCCACAGTTTCATTACTTATCCTCCTTTTCATACGGTACAATATGGGTACCAGTTTTTGAGTCGTGCACCGTCCCCCATTTCGTTTCTATAAATTCACCGTCAATAAGTGCTCTACCGATAACTTCACCAAAAAACGGTGACTTCCACTTGCTTAATCTAAAATTTCAATCGATTTTATTTCGCTTTCATTAAAATCATATAAACATATACCATCATATAAATTTATAGAATCTTCTCCGCTTTCATTATCCATTTCATCGTCATAATCATCAGCTTTACCGGTGAATTGTTGTCCATTCTTCAATTCTATTCGTACATTTTCCCCTACATAAGTCCATAATTTCATTATTTTCCCCTTCTTCCATTCGGCAATTACATCAGTTCCGTTTATAAATAATGCATCGTCCCCATCTCGTCTCTATAAAGCGAGCATTTGTATGATATTTAATGATCATTTCACCAAAAATCAACGACCCCAATGTTTCTCCAATAACGTCTGTCGTCAGTGATGAAATAATCTTAAATACTTAATCTAAAATAACTATCGATTTAATTTCGCTTTCATCAAATTCAACTAATCGCCCCTTATATCCAAACATATAGAGTCTTCTCCACTGTTATTCGCTATTTCATCTTCATAGTCAACAGCTTTCCCCACGAATTGTTCACCATCAGTTACATCAATCCGTACATATCTTCCCACGTATAACCATAGTTTCATTACTGATTATCCTTTCTGTTCGGCATGATAGAGCCATCTTACTGAAATGTCTACAAATTCGATGCGATATCCACTCGTCCAACGCTTAATGATAGTTTTATCATATATCTTTATAAATACATTTACAATATCATGTTACATTTAGTAATAAAGATTGTCTCATTGACGTTCGTTTTTGTGCGTTTTGTAAAGTTGAGACCTTATTCTTCGACGCTCAAATGGCTTAAACACATATAGCTCACGCCTCAATTCACAAATGATCACCCTCAAACGAAACTTGCTCTTTTTACATCATGTCGTATTTCCTCTATACTGATAGTAAACTTAACAAAGGAGACGTGTAGCACTGATGAAAGTTTTTAATGAAGCAACAGTGAAAAATACGTATCATATGTCTGATGCGATTCAAGACATTGAACAATTATTTACAGATATGGATGGGATTCGTCTTGATCAAAGGATTGTAATTCCAACGGGTGATGGCGCAAAATCAATGCTTTACATGCCTTGTGTCCATACCGGGCGTCAACTAGGTATTGTTAAAATCACTTCGATTACACCTGATAACCCGCAACATGGTCGACCAACGACACAAGGTAACATCATTGTGACTGACCTTGAAACGGGTGAACATGTCGCAAGCTTGGATGGAAGTTATTTAACACGTTTACGTACAGGCGCGCTCAGTGGCATTGCGACGAAATATTTAAGCCGTAAAAACACTACGACACTTGGTATGATCGGTACAGGGGGTATGGCATTCGAGCAACTACTTGCGAATATTGAAGTTCGAGACATTGATCGCGTTATTCTGTATAACCGTACAATTGCTAAAGCAGAAGATTTTAAATCGCGAGTGGTAGAGGCATTTCCAAAATTAACCGTTGAAGTGGTTGATGATGTGAAACAACTTGTCGAACAAGCTGACATTATTAACTGTCAAACACAATCTGCTGAACCTGTTTTTGATGCGGATACGATTCAACCGGGAACGCACATTAATGGTATCGGTTCGTATCGTCCTGATATGAAAGAAATTGATAATCGTATCTTACCGAAAGCAGATAAAGTCTTTTTCGATGATATTGAAGGCGTCAAAGAAGAAGCTGGAGAAATCATTGAAGCGAATGAAAAAGGTATTTTTAAATTTGAAGATGTCGACGGGGATTTAAAAGCATTGTCACTCAATGGCACACTTCAACGCACAAATGACGAGAGTATTACAGTGTTCAAATGTGTCGGGGCAGCGCATTTCGATCTTGCTGTCGCTTTAGGCGCATATGAACGTTTAATTCAACAATAATGATTCAAGGGCCACGCATCTTTTAATTGGATGTGTCGCCCTTGTTCTATTACAACTTAAATAATATATGTGGGGCATCGGAAATCAGTCCGTCTATCCCCAATGAAATGAGTCGTTTCGCATCTTCCACACGATTCACGGTGTAAGGCATCACTTTTAACCCATGCTCATGCGCTCGCTTCATCCATTTTTTATTAATCAATTTGAAGTTAGGATTTGCATAATCAGCATATGTCGCAATCTCCTCAAATGACGGTTGTTTAAAACGATATTGACGTAAACTGAGTAACACACCTAATCGAATGTGCGGGGCCAATTGATGTAATTTTTGAACACTTTGTTGATCAAATGACTGTAAAATAACCCGATTAAACGGAAAGTGATGTTGTTTGATTGTCGCTACAATCGCTTCTTCAATACCTGGATATTGCTTTGGCTTTTTAATTTCGATGAGCAATGTTTTAGAATAGTTTTTTGCTAACGTCAGCACCTCATTAAATGTCATGATTGCTTCAGGTTGACAGCCTTCTTTCCAACTTCCAAAATCAAACGTCCGCAATTCATCTAACGTTAAATTTTTAATTGCACCTGAATGATTAGAAGTGCGGTCAATGGTATCATCATGAATGGCCACGAGGACTTGATCTTTGGTCATATGTAAATCTATTTCTAACATGTCAATATGCTTCCCTAACGCTGCTTGATAGGCTGAACGCGTATTTTCAGGATATATGTTTGAAAGACCACGATGCGCGATGATTTGAAAGTCTTTCATTGGTTTGGTCAATTGGGTCATAAGAGTCTTCCTTTCAATTCTATCTTCTTTCTACTACACTTAACTTAACATATATGATGAAGGAGTGAAGTATTTTGATTGAACATCAATTTCCAGTACGAGTCACATGGCAAGGGGGGCGCAATGACGTCGGCCAAGTGCAAGGTGACGTTATAGAACATCCTGTCTCAATTCCCGCTTCACTCGGAGGCGTCGGAACAGGTACCAATCCTGATGAACTTCTCGTGAGCGCTGCCGCAAGTTGTATGACAATTTCTTTAGCCGCTACGTTAGAACGTGCACATCTCACCGCTACTAAAATTGAGATGAATAGTTATGGCGAAGCACAATTTGATGGACAACGTTTTAAAATGAACCGTATCGTGCATGAACCTAAAATTTATGTACAAGATGATACACAACAAGCACAACTAGAAAAGCGTTTATCGAAACTGCTTACGATTGCGGATAAAAATTGTATGATTTCCAATAGTATCAGAGGTAACGTCGACATTGAAGTGCACCCTACTGTCATTGTAGCCACTGCACATTAATGTTAAACCATACTGAGTGCTCTTTCCTATGCTCGGTATGGTGTCTTTAAAAGCATTCCCTTCAAATGCCATAATGATTTACAGAATTTTCACATCTTCTATCTATTAATATGTCAGAAAATTTGGTAAAATGTAAAAATATTACTGGAGGAGGTTTTCTATGTATACCCATCATTCATTACTTTTAACACCTGGCCCTACCCCTATCCCCCAACGTATCCAAGCCGCAATGAATTTACCCATGGTGGGGCATCGTTCACCTGATTTTGAACACATTGCTGAAACTGCATTTCGTTCATTAAAACCTATTTTCGGTAGTCAACATGATGTCATCATTTTAACGTCGAGTGGTACGAGTGCATTAGAAGCGAGTATGTTGAATATCGTCAATCCTGATGATCATATTCTCGTCATAGTGTCGGGTGCATTCGGAAATCGTTTCAAACAAATTGCAGAAACGTATTACGAACACGTTCATGTCCTTCAAGTTGAATGGGGTCAAGCGCTCGATGTCAATAAAGTGATTACAACGATTCAAAATCTTAATGTACCCATTACTGCAGTATTCACACAGTATTGTGAAACGTCGACTGCTGTCCTTCACCCTGTAGCTGAACTTGGACATGCGTTGAAAGCACACGATGACAATATTTATTTCGTCGTGGATGGTGTGAGTTGTATCGGTGCAGTTGATGTTGACCTTGAACGCGATCAAATCGATGTACTCGTTGCTGGTAGTCAAAAAGCGTTGATGTTGCCTCCCGGTGTCGCATTCGTAGCATATAATGATCGTGCATTGACACGTTTCAAATCCGTAACGACACCACGTTTTTATTTAGACTTAGCAAAACATCACGCTTCATTAGAGGCACATTCGACACCATTCACGCCTAACGTATCGACTTTTAGAGGCGTCGTTGAATATGGCCACATGGTTGAAGAAGAAGGCTTTGAACACGTTATTCAGCGCCACTATGTGATGAGAGATGCTGTGCGTGCAGCATTACGACAATTAGAATTAGATTTACTCGTTGCTGATGATGATGCATCCCCTACTGTCACAGCCTTTATACCGAAAGATGAAGCAGAATTAAAACAGATTAAAAATGAATTAAAGTCACAATTCAATATTACGATCGCAGGGGGACAAGGTAAATTAAAAGGCCACATTTTACGCGTTGGTCATATGGGCTTTATTTCGCCTTTTGATTTATTACCGTTTGTCGCAGCACTCGAAGTTATTTTAACTCAGTATCGCAAACATTCGTATATCGGTACTGCAACAAAAGCATTTTTGGAGGTTATTCATCATGAGTTATAAAGTTTTAGTCGCGGACCCTATTTCAGTAGAAGGATTGAAAAGTTTAAATGACGATGCCGATTTTGACGTCGTTCACCAAACAGGTTTATCTGAAGCAGAGTTGATCGATGCTATTCAAGACTATGATGCTTTAATTGTTCGAAGCCAAACGACTGTGACTGCCGATATATTGAAAGCAGGTCAAAAATTAAAAGTTGTCGCACGTGCGGGTGTGGGTGTCGATAACATTGATACTGAAACAGCAACTAAAGAAGGCATTATCGTCATCAATGCACCTGATGGGAATACAATTTCTGCCACTGAACATTCTGTCGCTATGATTTTAAGTATGGCACGAAATATCCCACAAGCCCATGCTTCACTTAGTAACGGCGAATGGGATCGTAAAACATTTCGTGGGACTGAATTGTATCAAAAAACGCTCGGTGTCATTGGTACCGGTCGTATCGGTACAGGTGTGGCGAAACGTTTACAAAGCTTTGGGATGCGCGTTTTAGCCTATGATCCTTATTTAAGTGAAGAAAAAGCGAAAGAGTTAGAATTTACGAGAGCGACAGTGGATGAAATTGCGCAACAAGCAGACTTTGTGACCGTGCATGCACCGCTTACAGAAAAGACAAAGGGTATCGTAAACGCCAACTTTTTCAATCAAGCCAAGCCGAACTTGCAAATCATTAACGTGGCACGTGGTGGCATTATTGATGAAAATGCATTAATTGAAGCGTTAGATCAAAATAAAATTGCCGGTGCTGCGTTGGATGTCTTTGAAAGTGAACCTGCAATTAATTCACCGGTAACGAAACATCCAAAAATCATTGTCACACCTCATTTAGGTGCGTCTACACTTGAGGCACAAGAGAAAGTGGCGGTGTCAGTTGCGCAAGAAATTATCGACATTATTAAACATGAAAATGTTGCTAATGCGGTCAATGCGCCAAGTGGTGTATTTAATGAAGATGAAGAACTTAAACCGTTTGTCGATTTGGCTAAAACGACAGGTAAAGTCGGCATTCAACTCCTTCCAAAAGCCCCTCGTATGCTTAAGATTACATATGCAGGCGACATTGCGTTAGATGATACGAGTCTCATCACGCGGACACTCGTTAAAGGTGTACTCGAACAAGATATGGGCGATCACGTGAATTTAATTAATGCGCTCGTGTTATTAAATGAACAAAATGTGACGTATACGATTGAAAAAACGAAAAAGAAAAAAGGATTCAGTAACTATATCGAGCTAGAACTTATCAATAAAGGAGATGTGGTGAAGATCGGTGCAACGGTATTAAACGGTTTTGGTCCTCGCATTGTACGGATTAATGACTATCCTGTTGACTTCAAACCGGAACATTATCAGCTCGTCATTCATCATTTTGACCGCCCTGGCATTGTCGGTAAAACAGGACAAATTTTAGGTGAGCATGGTGTCAACATTGCTTCTATGCATTTAGGTCGTTCTCAAATTGGTGGCGATGCGATGATGATCTTATCTATCGATCATCCGATTAATCAAACTGTGCGTGAAGCATTATTAGAAATCGACGGCTTCCAAAGCGTTTTACAAGTCACATTAGATGCATCATAAATGTCATGCATAGAGGCTGGGAAACTCATCTGTTGTCCCCAGCCTCTTCCTACTTTTTATAATAATATGTCTCTAATATCCAATACGTTATCAACAATGACTTCTGCGCCATGTGCTTTTAATTCTGCTTCAGCGGCCTTCCCTTTCAAGCCCGTCAATGTCCCGATAAATTGTGCATTAACTGTTTGCGCACTGAACAAATCTGCAAGTGAATCGCCGACAATCGTGACTGTTTCTCGATCCATTCGATTCGTTTGGTTTGTCGCATAATCGTAATAGTCTTGTTTTTGATTACCATTGAATGCTGCAATATAACTAAATGGGTTCGGCTTTCCGAGCGGTTTTAATTCCGGGTATCGTGACTCCACCTCTAACACTTCACTCGCTGAAACGATAAATGCATCATCAAAATAGGACAATAAATCCAATGTTTCAAAAGGCACAAGCGTTTCTGTTCGTGGCCGCCCTGTCGCAATAGCCAGTTGGTAGCCAGCCGCTTTTAAATCTGTTAACAATTGTTTGATATCCTCTATCGGTGCCAATGCGATTTCATGATAAATGTAGCCACGCTTATAATCGGTTTTCGCTACTTTTTGCTCAACTTCTTCATAAAGCGTTGTCCCTAAATACCACTCTTGATAAATTTCTTGTGATAGTTGCCATAATGGACTACCTATATCAAAAAGTGTTGCTTCCTCCACATTAAGTTCTGTCATCGCATAACTTTGTAGTGATTGATAAATTTGTGAACGTCCTTCTGAAGCATTTTCAATAAATTGAAGTGGTCGTTCAAAATTGATATCGCTATTTGAAAGCTGTTGACCGACTTTCCGCAAAGTAGTCTCATCAAATTGTGCGGGATTCAAAACATTTAAACGTGCCTCATGCGATAACTGTGTTAAACATTCAATGAAATGTACTGAAAACACTACAAATAACATATCCCAGTTTGAATTAATCCCCATTGATTTTAATCGGTTTAAAATCACATCGTTTTTAAATAATGTCGCACGGATATCAGTTATTTGCGCATCCGTCAACTGTGACAAATCTACATGTGACTTTAACCCCAAATATTCCGTACTATTTAACAATTCGTACACTGTTAAAGCTGAAACGTCAAAACAACGTGATTCATCCAAAAACACGCCATCTACGTCAAAAAGTATCGCTTTCGTCATCCTTAGACCCTCCATTGCAGAAAATTCAGATAAAAACATTATAACATGGATGACTTGAGATGCCTAAAGATGATTTTACACATCTGCACTTTCTACCTTGTTACGATACCATCATTCACGGGAAACACGAGCACCATACAATTGAATATGACATCAAAAATAAAAATAGCGATACAAGTCATCACAACTCATATCGCTTTGTTATCTTATTTGTTTCTTACATAAGCATTTAATTCATCTTGCAACTGCTTCGTACGCGCACTAATTTGCTGCGTCACATAATCCACTTTCTCTTGACGATTCAAATCTTTCGGCAAATTCGTCGTATCAATCGGTTCACCAAACTTAATGTAAGCTTTGCCAGTAAATAAACCGAGTAATTTTGTTGGACCGACATAGGCAGCTGGTAAAATCGGTTGTTTCGCTAAGATTGCAATCGTCGCAGCACCACGTTTTAAAGGTGTTTCTCCTGTCGTACGATGCCCTTGTGGAAAAATACCTACAATTTTATTGTCTTTTAATAATTTTACCGGTGTTTTCAAAGTACTTGGGCCTGGATTTTCACGATTCACTGGAAAGGCATTTAATCGTGTTAATAATCCGCCAAAATATTTGTTTTTAAATAATTCTTGCTTTGCCATGTAATGAATTTGATTTGGCAATAATGAAACACCTAACAATAAGATTTCGTTATAACTTTCATGATTACACGTCACGACATAACGATTCGTCTTAGGTTGATGTCCTCGCCCAATCACTTCTAAATTTTTCAGTACTTTCACTACAATGAGCTCAATGATCTTGCCGATAATATGATATAACATGTTCACACCTGCTTTTACTTTAGATTAATCCTTTAAATTCTATCATCTCCATACCTTTTCAACAAGCATTCTCTAAAATCGGTCTAAAGTTGGATAGTATCCTACTGGTAAATCGTTGAAAAATTTATCATAATATGAATAAAGGAGGAATTCTATGCGAGAAAACGATAATGAACAACAACCAAAAGAACAACAAGAAATGCATCAAAACAAACAGATAGATGATGGTCAACGTGCTTCATCTTATCGTACGTCACCCCCTCCAAAGCAACCTCATTTTCCATGGCTTAAAGTGATTCTTGTTTCACTACTTGCTGGTATTTTAGGTGCACTCATTGTAGTCGGGGCTACGGGCGGCTTTTCAAACATCTTTCCTTGGGGCAACCAAAATGGCTCGGATGTCAAAGTAGCAAGCGATCAAAAAGGTGGTAATTCCCTTGATGGCAAAAGTCATAAATACAAATCAGTGCACGAGATGATTAATGACCAAGCACCCGCCATTGTAGGTGTCATCAACGAACAACGCGCCCAAAATTTAGGTGATTTATTACAAGGTAAATCTGCTAAAGCTGAACCCACAGGCATCGGTTCGGGTGTCGTTTATGAAAAAAATAATGGAGATGCCTTTATCGTCACGAACAACCATGTGATTGAAGGTGCTTCTTCAATTAAAGTTCATTTACACAATTCTAAACAAGTCGATGCGAAACTTGTCGGTACAGACCCATTGACAGATATTGCAGTACTTAAAATTAAAGACAGAGATGATATTAAAGCGATCACGTTTGGCGATTCATCAAAAGTTAAAACTGGTGATTCGGTTTTCGCGATGGGTAACCCACTTGGACTCGAATTTGCGAACACAGTGACGTCAGGTATTATTTCTGCAAGTGAACGTACAATTGAAGCGGATACGTCTGCAGGTGCAAACAAAGTGACTGTGCTTCAAACAGATGCAGCGATTAACCCTGGTAACTCAGGCGGTGCATTAGTTGATATTGATGGTAACCTTGTCGGTATTAACTCAATGAAAATTGCAGCACCACAAGTTGAAGGTATAGGATTTGCGATTCCAAGTAATGAAGTGAAATTAATCATTGGTGAACTCGTGAAACACGGTGAAGTTAAACGCCCTTCTATCGGTATCGGCATGATTAACGTTGCGGATATTCCAGAACAATATAAAACAAATAGCGGCGTAGATTCTGGTGTGTATGTCGCTCAAGTACAACGTCGTGGCATTGATATTGAAAAAGGCGACATCATCGTTGCCATTGACGGCCATAAAGTCGAAAATGATACAGATTTAAGATCGTATCTCTACAAAGATAAAAAACCTGGTGATCATATTACACTCAAAGTCAACCGCAATGGTAAAACAAAAGATGTTGACGTTACATTAACAGAATCAAATACATCTTCATAAAAGGCATAAAGGCTGGGATGCAATGAAAGCTTCCCAGCCTTTATCTTATCGATTATTGATAATTCACCATGAAATATTTTTTCTTCCCACGACGAATAATCGTAAATGTATCATCGTAGCGGTCATCACTTGATAACGTATACTCTAAATCTTGTTGACGTTCACCATTAATATAAATCGCACCGTTCGTAATATCTTCACGCGCTTGACGTTTTGAAGAAGAAATTTTTGTTTCTACTAATGCATCCACTAAATTTGTCGTCTCATTCGATAATGTCACTTGAGGGACGTCTTTGAAACCTGCTTTAATCTCTTCAGCTGATAATGATTTCAAGTCACCTTTGAATAATGCTTGTGAAATACGTTGTGCTTCGGCTAATGCGTCTTCACCATGAATAAAACGTGTCACCTCTTCAGCAAGTGTCGTTTGTGCTTTTCTTAAATGCGGTTCTTCAGCAACAGATTTTTCTAATGCTTCAATGTCGGCTTTAGATAAAAATGTAAAGTATTTTAAGAACTTGATCACATCATCGTCAGTTGTATTAATCCAAAATTGATAAAATTCGTATGGACTTGTTTTTTCAGGATCTAACCAAATCGCACCAGATTCAGATTTTCCGAACTTTTTACCGTCAGCTTTTGTCACTAATGGAATCGTAAAACCGTAAGCATCTGTCACGCCGTACATACGACGCATTAATTCGATACCACTCGTAATGTTACCCCATTGATCTGAACCACCAATTTGAAGTTTACAGTCATGTACGCGATTAAGATGACCGAAATCGATCGCTTGCAAAATGGTATACGTAAATTCAGTGTAAGAAATACCATTTTCAAGACGTGATTGAATTGAATCTTTACCGAGCATGTAATTTACGCCGACATGTTTGCCGTAATCACGTAAAAATTCGATTAATGAAATTTGACTTAACCAATCATAGTTATTCACTAAAATCGGACCATTTTCAACATTGAAATCAAACAGTTGCTCCATTTGCTTTTGAATGCCACGTACGTTTTTGTCAACTTGCGCTTCTGTTTGGAGCACACGTTCTTCAGATTTGCCAGACGGATCACCAATCATTCCTGTACCGCCACCCACTAACACAATCGGACGGTGACCTGCTTCTTGAAAACGACGCAATGTTAAATAAGGTAATAAATGTCCAATATGTAAACTATCAGCCGTTGGATCTGCGCCACAATAAATCTTCACTTCTTCTTTATTTAAAAGTGCTTCAATGCCCTCTTCATCGGTTTGTTGATAAACGAGACCTCTCCAACTTAATTCTTCTAACAATGCATTTGCCATAAAATAACCTCCTTAAAAATAAAAAAACACCACTTACAACGACGTAAGGGCGCAATTTGCACGGTACCACCATACTTGGGACTCTTACAATGATACGTTCATTGCAAACGTTGAAATCTGTTGCTGAGGTGTATTCATAAACATGTGATTATCAGTTCACAGCGACCACTGACTCTCTTAAAATCTACAAATTTATTACTTGTCCTCGATTTCAATGCTTAATGTGATTGCTATTCATTATATAGATTTATAATTTTAAAGTCAATCATCAAATGACAATCTATTTCTACTCACATTTGTTAAATATGCTATACTGTTGATAAAAATAAAAGGAGGTTTGTGACTGATGAAGACGGAAGAACAACTTGAATTAACGACGCATACTTCATTCGATCGCTATGACTTTTACATGCGAAAAACAAAACAATTCATCATCTCGTTCGTTCTTTTCATGCTCATCGGTTTAATTTTTGTATGCGGCTTATTACTAGGCTATTTTGCAAGTATTGTGTCAGATTCAAAATCACTGAATGATCATGACTTAGTCCAACAAGTGACACGCCTCCCAGAACTGGATAACGACCAACCTGACAACACGGATTACATTGCACTGTATAACGAACAAGAACCGAGCTTAATCGCAGGACCAGCAGAAGTCTCCCCTTATGTGACAAAAGCATTAGTCGCTTCAGAAGACGCTGATTTTTATATCCATCACGGTGTATTACCTAAAGCGATATTAAGAGCGATGTTCCAAGACATTTTTGATACCCAATTCCCAACAGGTGGCAGTACGATTACACAGCAGCTTATCAAAAATCAAGTCCTCACAAAAGAGCGGACATATGATCGTAAAGCAAAAGAGATTATGTATGCGATGAGGATTGAACACATTTTAACGAAAGACGAAATCATCTATACGTATTTGAATCTTGTGCCTTTTGGACTCGATACGAACGGCCAAAATGTGACAGGCATCACTTCAGCGTCATACGGCTTATTCGGCAAACCTCCCAAAACATTGAACTTAGCTGAATCGGCTTATTTGATCGGATTATTGCAAAGTCCATACGCCTATACACCCTTCAATCATGACGGTTCACTTAAAGATGAAGATGATGTCTCTTTTTCAATCCACCGCCAACATTACGTGTTGAAACGGATGTTAGTGGAACAAATGATTTCTAAAGATGTATATGAGCAGGCACTCCATTACGATATTTATGCACATTTGTATGATGAATAACCATTAAAGAAAAGGTCCGGGATATGCCCCAGACCTCTCTTTTTATTAAAACTGCTCATTGCTTCGAATTAGAATAATCCTATCGCATGGCCGTCTTCTGTTACGTCCATTTTTAACGCAGCTGGTTTTTTCGGTAATCCTGGCATTGTCATAATGGCACCTGTTAACGCGACGATAAAGCCTGCACCTGTTTTAGCTTCGAGTTCACGAATCGTAATTTCAAAATCAGATGGAGCACCGAGTTGTGTTTGATCATCCGAGAATGAATATTGTGTTTTTGCCATACATACTGGATAGTGATCCCAACCGTTCGCTTTAAACTGCGCCAATTGTTTTTGTGCTTTTGATGTAAATGTCACTTTAGAACCGCCGTAAATTTCTTTAACGATTTTTTCAATTTTTTCTTCAAGTGGCATTTCGAGTTCATATAGGCGTTTGAATTGTTTCGGTTCACGAATGACTTCGAGTACTTTCTCTGCTAAATCTGTACCGCCTTTACCACCTTTTTCCCATACTTCTGTTAACGATAAACGTACACCATTCTCTTTTGCCCATTGTTGTACGAACTCAAATTCAGCATCCGTATCATGTATAAATGCATTGAGTGCAACAACAGGTTCAACGCCGAATTTGCGAATATTTTGGACGTGGCGTTCTAAGTTTTTAATTCCTGCTTTAAGCGCAACGACATTTTCTTCTTTGAGCTGATCTTTAGCGACACCCCCATGCATTTTAAGCGCACGGATCGTTGCTACAATCACGACTGCATCTGGTTCAAAATTGGCTTTACGTGATTTAATATTCAAGAATTTTTCAGCCCCTAAATCAGAACCAAAACCTGCCTCTGTCACGACGATATCTGCCAAATCACGTGCTGTTTCTGTGGCGATAATCGAGTTGCAGCCGTGTGCAATGTTCGCAAAAGGTCCACCGTGAATCAATGCAGGTGTGCCTTCGATTGTTTGTACAAGGTTCGGTTTAATCGCATCTTTTAAAATCATAGCTAATGCGCCTTCTACACCTAAATCTTTAACAGTGACAGGCTGACGGTCACGTGTATAACCTATCGTAATTTTCGAAATACTTTCTTTAAGGTCTTTGATACCTGTACTTAAACAAAGAATCGCCATAATTTCTGACGCTACAGTAATATTGAAACCATCTTCACGTGGCACCCCTTGTGTAGGACCACCAATACCAACGATGACTTGACGTAAAGCACGGTCGTTCATGTCTAACACACGCTTCCACTCAATACGACGCTGATCAATACCAAGTTCGTTACCTTGATGAATATGGTTATCTATAAAAGCTGAGAGTGCATTATTCGCTGTTGTAATTGCATGGAAATCACCATTAAAGTGCAAGTTAATATCTTCCATTGGGAGCACTTGCGCATAGCCACCGCCTGTTGCCCCACCTTTAATACCAAATGTCGGCCCGAGTGCTGGCTCACGTAAGGCGACCATTACATTTTGATTGATGTGTTGGAATGCATCAGCTAAGCCGACTGTCACTGTTGATTTCCCTTCTCCAGCAGGTGTCGGGCTCATCGCTGTCACAAGAACGACTTTTCCTTTTTCGTTTTTCGTTTGAATTTTCGAAATATCAATTTTCGCTTTGTAGTGTCCATATTGCTCGAGCGCATCTTCGGAAATGCCTGCTTTTTCAGCAATCTCCTTAATTGGTTTTAATGTTGATTGATTTGCAATTTCTAAATCTGATAAATGACTCACATTATTCAACCCCTTAATCAATTTGAGAAATGATGACGTTATGTAAACGCATACAATCAAATATATCAATGACTGTTTCAATATTTATCATAACGAACAATGGGCTCATTGTCGAACAAAAACAAGTAGACTACTTTTTAGTTTAACGTCTCTTTCAAACGATTGATTTAAGTCTTTATTGAATAGCGACATGTGTAACATATCAAGCTACGTTGAATACCGATGACACCTTCTTGCGTGATTGATAATTGCTCTTTCGAAAATTTAAAAAGGCCTAGACATCAAATGGTCCAAGCCCTTTCATCGTTGTTTTACCTTAATCTTCCATTGTACTTAAATCACCAGTTGGTAAATCGAGCTCCCATGCCTTTAACACACGGCGCATAATTTTACCTGAACGTGTTTTCGGTAATTTATCTTTAAATTCAATTTCTCTCGGTGCAGCATGAGCAGCTAGCCCTTCTTTAACAAATTTACGAATGTCTTCTTTCAATTCATCAGAAGGCTCATAACCTTGACGTAATGCGACGAATGCTTTAATGATTTCACCACGCACTGGATCAGGTTTACCAATGACACCCGCTTCTGCTACTGCTTCATGTTCTACTAATTTAGATTCTACCTCAAATGGACCGACACGTTCACCGGCAGTCATAATCACATCATCGACACGACCTTGGAACCAGAAATAACCATCTTCATCTTGGTAAGCAGAGTCACCAGATACATACCAATCACCAATAAAGTATGATTGATACTTTTCAGGATTTTTCCAAACTTGACGCATCATAGAAGGCCAACCTTTTTTAACCGCTAAGTTACCCATGCGATTCGGTGGTAAAACGTTACCTTCATTATCGATAATCGCCGCTTCAATACCTGGCAGTGGTTTACCCATTGAACCAAGCTTAATATCTTCTGCCAAGTAGTTCACGATCATATGCCCCCCTGTTTCAGTCATCCACCACGTATCCAGTACACGTTTGCCATAGACCTTTTTCGCCCATTTGATAACTTCTGGATTGAGGGGCTCCCCAACGGATAAAATGTTACGTACAGACGATAAATCATACTTTTCGACTAAGTCATCACCTGCACTCATCAGCATACGTAACGCAGTCGGTGCAGTATACCAAATCGTTACGTTAAAGTCTTCAATCATTGCGTACCAATTCTCTGGTGAAAAACGACCTCCAGCAATACAGTTCGTTACACCGTGCAGCCATGGCGAGAAAATTCCATAAGATGTACCTGTCACCCAACCTGGATCGGCAGTACACCAATACACGTCATCTTCTTGAAAATCGAGTACGTATTTACCCGAAATGTAGTGTAATAACATCGCTTCTTGAACATGTAACACACCTTTTGGCTGACCTGTTGAACCAGATGTATAATGTAAAATCAAGCCATCTTCACGGTCTAACCATTCTATTTCAAACGATGTCGATGCTGTTGCCAACTCTTGATTAAAGTCTACATATTGCGCATCAACTTCATCATCAACGACGACAATCGTTTCTAAATTTGGCAGTTGCGCTTGAGGAATACGCGATAATAAACTATTCGTCGTAATAATAACTTTCGCATCACTATTTTCTAAACGGTCTTTCACTGCCTTTTCCATAAATGCTTCAAATAAAGGACCTACAATACCGCCCAATTTTAAAATACCAAAAAAGGCAAAATAAAGTTCTGGTGTACGCGGCATGAAAATGAAAACACGATCTCCTTTTTGTACATTCGCCTTCTCTTTCAACACATTGGCAGCTTGGTTTGATTTGTCTTGTAAATCTTTAAACGTATAACTTTCTTTTCGTCGATTATCTTTATAATTTAAAGCAATTTTATCTGCTTTACCTTCATTGACATGACGATCGATACATTCGTATGCCATGTTGATTTTTCCAGTTTCGTACCAAGAAAATACTTTCTCTACCTCTTTCCAATCAAACTGGTCATATGTTGTTTGATAATCAGTTAAATTGAAGTTGCCTTGATCCCCTTTGTAAACTTCGACTTTCATCACAAGTACCCCCTTGTATTGTGTAATCGCTTTCAAAACTAATATCATTATACCCTATGCGCGTATTGTTTTCAAAAAATTGTACTTATTCAGAATTTAAGATGAAATTAAGTAAGCGTTGTCATATAATAACAATAGTGCAATATGTAAGAAAGGAGATGTGCCCATGAAACATATTAAAACCTATGAACATGAAAGCTATACTGTTGACGGACAAACTTTTATCATTGAAGGCCCTGTTTCTAAAACACAATTACAAACTTATACTTTTGACGAGGGCCTTGACGCATTTCGAATTCCTATTGAGCAATTTGAGGCGATACAGGATATTAGTACGTTAGATGAGGGGCGCATTTATATCATTCGAAAAGAGAATCACATCATCGGTTACGTGACGTATTTATATCCGGACCCGATGGAAAGATGGTCTGAAGGTCAACTGCCCTATTTGTTGGAACTCGGTGCGATTGAAATCAGTTTAGCGTATCGTGGATTCGGTTTGGGACGCATGTTGTTGAAAGTAAGCACACGGAGTCCAGAATTAGAAGATTATATTATCATTACGACAGAATACTATTGGCATTGGGATTTGAAAAACTCAAAATTAGACGTTTTTGAATACAAGAAATTAATGCAGCGGATGATGTCGAATGGGGGATTAGAAGTATTTGCGACTGACGACCCGGAAATTACAAGTCATCCTGCCAACTGTTTAATGGCACGTATTGGCAAGAACATCACAGTCGACCAAATGGAAGCTTTTGATGATATTAGGTTTATGAATCGTTTCTTTTTCTAAGGGGGGATGGGATATGACAAATCATTCACAACAAGAAACGGGATATGTTTATTCTGATGCCTTACTGCGCTATCGCTTCCATAATAAACACCCATTTAATCAAATGCGGGTTAAACTGACGACTGAACTTTTACTTTCGACAGGTTATTTATCTGAATCACAAATTATTAAACCAAGACAAGCGACCATTGATGAAATTGCGATGGTTCATAAATATGATTACATTCAAGCAGTGATGCGTGGTGAAAAAAATCTACTCGCTCCTGATGAACAACAAAAATACGGCTTAGATGATGAAGATACACATGTCTTTTCTCGCATTCATCGGAGTACGGCGACCATTATCGGTGGCGGCTTAAATTTAGTGGATGCCATTATGGAAGGCAAGTTTCGTAACGGCTGTCATTTAGGTGGCGGTTTACACCATGCACATGAAGGACGCGCGAGTGGCTTTTGTGTGTACAATGATGCAGCGATTTATATTAAATATTTGAATGAAAAATATCAACAGCGCGTACTCTATGTCGATACAGATGCGCATCACGGTGACGGCGTGCAATGGACGTTCTATGCATCCGATCAAGTCATGAACTACTCCATTCATGAAACGGGCAAATTTTTATTTCCAGGTTCTGGTCATTACACTGAGCGAGGCACAGATCAGGGTTTTGGTTATTCAATCAATATCCCACTCGAACCTTATACAGAACATGACTCATTTTTAGAAGTTTTTAAAAAGACCTTGAATCAAGTTGCTGAATCATTTCAACCTGATTTTATTGTCAGTGTGAATGGTTCAGATATTCATTATTTAGACCCATTAACCCATATGAGTTGTGATTTAAACACACTGTATGAAATTCCTTATATCATTACCGATGTCGCTGAAAAATATTGTGGTGGCAAGCAAATCATGTTAGGTGGCGGAGGTTACAACATTTGGCGGGTTGTCCCAAGAGCGTGGAGCCATATTTACCTCAGCTTAATTCAGCAGCCTCGACTACATGGACGCTTACCTGAAGACTGGTTGAACAAATGGCGTCATTATAGTCCTGTACCCATCCCTGAATATTGGGAAGAACAGTATGATGATTATCAAGAAATACCGCGACGTTCAGAAATTGCAAAAAAAAATAACCAAGTTGCTGAAAATATATTAAGTTGGTTTTAAGGGCATGGGTCATTGAATCAACATCACCGACATGGGGGTCACTATGTAAGAAAGGCTAAGACATTAATGTTATCTTAGCCTTTCTTCATATTTGTCGTTTAATTCATGATTAACGTGTTGTGCCACGGTATTGAATTTTATGTGGCAAAATCACATTTGGATTCTCAATATCTTCGTTATTCATATATTTCGTTAACAGACGCATCCCTACCGCACCGATATCATATAAAGGTTGAATGACACTTGATAATTGTGGTCTCACCATTTCAACTAAACGTGTGTTGTTGAAGCTCACCACTTGAATGTCTTTCGGTACTTCCAAACCATGATCTAACGCACCGTGAACAATACCAATGGCTTGTTCGTCACTTATAGATAAGACTGCATCTGGTTGATAGTGACTTAACTTTTCATATGCGCGTAAACCATCTTTATACGTTTCATTACCGACATATAGTAAATGTTCATCGACCGCGAGCTGATGTTGTTCTAACACTTCTTTAAGGCCCTCATAAACATCTTCTTGAGCCTTTTTAGAATAGCCACCACCAACGAAAGCAAACTTTTTAGAACCTGTTTTAACTAATTGCGCTGTTACTTCTTTACTTGCTTGCACGAAATCAATGTTAACAGATGCAATACCGTCGTCCTTACCATTTGTTCCTGATACGACAACAGGAATGGACGCACGGCTAATTTGTTCTTTGATCTCATCCGTCAGTGTGCCACCAAGGAAAATGATACCATCAACTTGTTTACTTAATAAATTGTTAAAGATTTCTTTTTCTTTCTCAGGATCATCATCCGAATTAGAAATAATTGTATGATATTTATACATCGTCGCAATATCTTCTAATCCTCGTGCCAATTGTGAGTAGTAGATGTTAGAAATATCCGGAATAATTACACCTACAGTCGTTGTTTTTTTACTTGCTAACCCTCTTGCTACAGCATTTGGACGATAGTTTAAACGTTTGATTACTTCATTTACTTTATCTCTTGTTTCGGGTTTCACGTTTTGATTACCATTCACTACACGTGATACCGTCGCCATCGACACTCTTGCTTCTCTCGCCACATCATAAATGGTTACAGTCATAATCGTTCCTCCTAGAAAACGCTTTATTTAGTATTATAATAAGTTTTCATATCATTTTCAAAGTGTATCATAATTTTAGCGACCAAAACATCTAAAACGCTTTCTTGTCATTGATTTGTCAAATTTATATCAAACATGATTATTAGCAAGTTCATTTTAAATAATTATAAGAGATACAAATGATGAGTTCAGTGCATATGAAGAAATAACTACTTGATGACTTTCAAAGTTGGTGCAATTAAAGTCTGTAAACGGAATGTCGTACGATTGAAAATCATATCACTGCAATTTTACACATAAAACAGCCTCAATTTTAATCAGCCAATCAAATGTCACGCTTATTTTTCTACATAGCAATAGACAAATAAAAAGGACAAGCCCCTACACACATTGTAGGATTTTGCCCTTTTTACAATCAACTTATTATTTCAATTTTTTCTCATTGTACATATCAGCTAAAGGTTTAATCACATTGTAGAAGTCATTGAACTCGTTTAAGTCCATTTGTTGACCACTATCACTTAAAGCGACTGCAGGTTCTGGATGTACTTCTGCCATGACGCCGTCCGCCCCTACTGCAAGTGCTGCTTTCGCTGCTGGTAACATAATGTCTTTGCGACCTGTACTGTGTGTTACATCTACCATCACTGGTAAATGCGTCCCTTGTTTTAAAATTGGTACTGCTGAAATATCTAATGTGTTACGCGTCGCTTTTTCGTAAGTTCGAATGCCACGTTCACATAAAATAATATTTTGGTTACCTTCTGATGCAATGTATTCTGCAGCGTATACAAACTCTTCAATCGTTGCAGATAAACCACGTTTTAATAAAATCGGTTTACGTGTACGACCTGCTTCTTTTAATAATTCGAAGTTTTGCATGTTACGCGCACCAATTTGGAAAACATCCAAGTATTGATCAGCAAGTTCAAAGTCGTTTGGATGAACAATCTCACTCACAACATTGAGGTCATATTTATCTTTCATTTGTTTAAGTATTTTTAATCCTTCTTCACCTAAACCTTGGAAATCATATGGTGATGTACGTGGTTTGAATGCGCCGCCACGGATAAATTTTTCGCCTTTCGCTTTCAAGTCTTTAGCCACTGCATCGATTTGGTCATAAGATTCAACCGAACATGGACCGAAGACGAACGATTTTTGGCCTTCACCAATAATGCCGCCGTTTTCAAAGTGTACAATTGTATCCTCAGGTTTTAACTTACGTGAGACATACAAATGTTTTTCATTATCTGATTTTTGTAAATCTGTTGAGGCTTTAAAAATTTCTTTAAACAGTTGTTTAATCACATTATCATTAAATGGGCCTTGGTTTTTATCAATCAGCGTGTTGAGCATTTCTTTTTCTCGTTGAGGATCATAAATTACAGTGCTTTGTTTGCGTTTTTCCTCACCGATTTTTTGCGCTAACTCACCTCGTTTTGATAATAAGTCCAAAATTTGATCATTAATGTCTTCAATCTGTTTTCTGTACGTTTCTAATTTACTTGTCATCATTTTTCACCCCAACCATTTTTCTAACTTGCTTTAAAGCAGTAAAATTTAAAAGTAGATATTGAGTATACTAACAATAATATGTAGCAATTTCAACCTTTTGCGCTTATTTTGGTTAAATTATTTTTCTAGTATGCTATAAAATGTAAAGTATCCATTGTCATATGTCAATGAACAGAAACTTTGTTGTTTAATTCTCACAGTATACATTTTGAAAATTGCGATAACTTGAAGTTGTAAAAAATTGAGCTTGTGAGATCATTTATCGCTCACAAGCCCAATGAGATATTAAGTCATCATTTTATCATTCACTTCACGATTAATCGTTAAATGTATGCTTTTCTACTTTTTGATTTGTTTTTTTCGCTTTTTCCGTTACTTTTTTACTGCTAGTTGTTTTCTTAGATGACGTTGCTTTTTTGGCAGTTGAAGTGCTGTTTAATTTTGACGTTGAAGCTGATGTTTCAGTTTTGTTAGCTGTTGGTTGATTGTTTGTAGCTTTTGAAGCACCCTGTTGTGACGTTGATGTTGTTGCTGTTGTCGCACCTTGACGATCGTGCGTAATCACACCGTTTTCAAATATCGCTTCACTGTGGGAATTTTTTGGTACTGTTGCACTTGATTCTGCTTTTACAGCGCCGACTGTTTTTCCTTGGTCGTCCACTTGTGCATTCGTACTTTGTCCTTTGTCTTGTAAGCGGTCCGAATCGACTTCACTGCGAATGGCGCGCTGTTGTGCTTGGACTGTGCTGTCTTGAGTTGACTGCGCTTCAGATTCACCTTTATCATTCACTGTTACGTTGGCCACTTTACCACGCGCAGACGTATCTTGCAAACGGTCTGAATCAACTTCATTTTGAATCGCGCGTTGTTGTGCAGCGACTGTACTGTGCTCTGTTGATGGTGTTGATGCTTCAGTCTCTTGTTGTTTTTGAGATTGTCTTTGTTTTGCAGCTTGAGCCAAACCTGTTGCCGTTACAGCTGAAGTCGTTGATGTTGCAACGGTTGTTTCTGATGTCGATGATTCACGTGGTGTTTGACCTTCTAATCGATCTGAGTCCACTTCATTACGAATGGCGCGTTGTTGTGCTGACAATTCATCAGCTGTCGGTTCGTCCGTTGATGTTTTTGATTCTTCTCTAACACGGCGCGCTTGCGCTTTTAATGCTTCTGCTTTACGGATTGCTTCTTCCTTAAGTGCAGAAGATGACTCAGCATTTACTGTTTGTTGTGAACTTTTACGACGTTGTTGTGCAGAACCTGGTTTTAAAATTAATCCTAATGCACTCCCTAAAACGGCGCCAGCAACAAAGCCAAATACAAAGTCTAAAGGCTTATATCCTGGCTCGTACTGGGGAACTTCATAACTTTCTAAACCTTTCGTATATAAATCGCGGTTATATTTTTCCATCTTTTATTTGCGCCTCCTATAATAAATGCACTTAAATCAAGTATGAAAACTCATTTAAGTGCATTCTGTTTAAAGCTTATTTAACATGACAACACTTATTTTGAATCTGTGTCATTCAATGTTGTGTATTTTGTGTTGACATCACTCGGATTTGTTGCGAAATCGTTAATGTTTTTGTTTTCATATTGGTTGTTGACTAATTCTTCATTAGATAAAGGTTGACCATTATGGCTTGCATTACGATTTGCATCAGCTGCTACGTTGTTCGTTTTATATGCTGCACTACCGCGACGGCTTTTTCTATTTTGCCATTTGTCAGCGATTTCCATTGCAACGTTAGACCATTGAACAACTTGAGAAATTTTATCTTCATTTTGAGAAATGTTATGTGTGATTGAGTGTGTTACTCGATCAACAGAACCATTTAATGTTTGTACTGAATCACCAATACCTTTAACCGCATCTACAACAGAGTTTAAGCGATTGGCTTTGTCTTGAACGTCTTCAGTTAAACGATTCGCTTTGTGTAGCAAGTCTGTTGACTCACGTGTAATCCCTTGAATCTGACCTTCCACACCATCAAGTGTTTTAGCCACATGATCCAAGTTCTTTTTAACAGAAACCAATACAGCAACGATGCCAATTGCTAAAATAAGAAAAGCAATTGCTGCGATGATTCCCGCGATAGGTAAAATCCATTCCATTCCTAAACGCCTCCTAATTGACTTAAAATAATATGCTATTTATTTTAATTAAATACCCAAGCTATGTGAACTCAAACATTAAAACTGCTGTTCAACACCAATTTTTTCCATGTATGCTTTAAGAATTTTTTGAATATCTCCCGCACCCATGAATAAAAGTACAGCGTTGTCATGTTTTTGCAGTTGTTCCACGCTGTCTTCATCAATCAAATGCGCACCATCGACTAATTTTAATAAATCATTAATAGACAACTCGCCTTGATTTTCACGAATTGAACCAAAAATATCACAGAGATACGTTTGATCAGCAAGGTTTAATACATCTGCAAACTCTTGTAAAAATGCTTTCGTTCTTGAGAAAGTATGTGGTTGAAAAATGGCCACTACTTCTTTATTTGGATATTTTTTTCTAGCTGTCTCAATTGTAGCACTAATTTCCCTCGGATGGTGTGCATAATCATCAACCAATACTTGATTTTGAGCAAATGTTTCATTAAAGCGACGTTTCACACCACCAAAAGTGATTAATGCTTCTTTAATGTTATCAATATTTAAGTTTTCAAGATAACTAATCGTTAATACGGCTAATGCATTCAAAATATTATGATCCCCATATTGTGGTGAAACAAAATGGCCATAGAATTCGCCTTTAACATAGACATCAAATTCTGTACCGCGACCTGTCACTTCAATATTTTGCGCATAAACATCCATCGACGTATCGAAACCATAGTAATACACCGGAATATCTACATCGATATTTTTAACGTATGGATCATCGCCCCATGCAATAATCGCTTTTTTGACATTTTTCGCCATCCCTTGGAATGCATTGATGACATCATCTACATCTTTAAAGTAGTCTGGATGGTCGAAATCAATGTTCGTAATAATGGCATAATCCGGTGAATAGCTTAAAAAGTGACGTCGATATTCACACGCTTCAAATGCAAAATATTCACTTTGCGGCAAGCCCATGCCCGTTCCATCACCAATTAAGAAGGATGTCTTTTTATCTCCATTCATGACATGAGAAAGTAGCCCTGTTGTCGAGGTTTTACCGTGGGCGCCTGTCACTGCCACAGAAACATATTCATTAATCACTTCACTTAAAAAATCATGATAGCGAATCACTTTTAATCCGAGTTCATGTGCGCGAGCGATTTCTTCATGTGTATCTTTGAAGGCATTACCTTGAATGATCGTTAGCCCTTCTTTAATATTGTCCGCATCAAAAGGTAAAATTTGAATCCCTTTATTTTTTAATGCAATTTCAGTAAAAACGTACTGGTCGATGTCTGAACCTTGAACTTCATAACCAAGATCATAAATAATCTGTGCTAATGAGCTCATACCAGCACCTTTAATACCAACAAAATGGTATCGTGTCATTGTGTCATCGCTCCTTTCTCTATTTCCATTAAAGCTCACTTAATTCCGACTCTGTCAAATAAACATCACGTGGTTTAGAACCATTTGCCCCTGAGATATAACCTAATTGTTCGAGTTGATCAATAATGCGCGCTGCACGGTTATAGCCAATTTGGAAATGGCGTTGAATTAATGACGTTGAAATGTGCTGTTCTCTCACCATAAACTGGCACACTTCATCAAAGAGTTCATCTCTGCTCGGTGCATCATTTTTTTCTAGCAACTCTTTTTCTTGGAATAAGTATTCTGGCTCACGTTGCGCACGTATGAATTCTACAACTTGATCAATTTCTTCATCTGATACAAATGTGCCTTGTACCCTAATCGGTTTGTTCATACCACTTCCTAAATACAGCATGTCACCATAACCAAGTAAACGTTCAGCACCGCCACTATCCAGTATTGTTCTAGAGTCCACACTAGATGATACCATAAATGCAATACGAGTTGGAATATTTGCTTTAATTAATCCTGTGATGACGTTCACTGATGGACGTTGTGTCGCAACGAGCATATGAATACCACAAGCACGTGCCTTTTGAGCTAAGCGCGCGATGGATTGTTCAACATCTTGTGGTGCCATCATCATCAGGTCAGCCAATTCATCAATCACGATGACAATTTTTGGAATCCGTTGATCGTAACTGACTTTGTTATTAAATGCAGAAATGTTACGAACGTGGTGATGTGCAAACAATTTAAAACGGCGCTCCATTTCATCAACAGCCCATTTCAAACTTTGTGTAGCAGCTTTCACATCAGTAATGACAGGCGCAACTAAATGTGGCAAACCATTATACGGTGCAAGTTCTACCATTTTAGGGTCAATAAGTAACAGTCTCAGCTCTTCTGGATGATTGCGATACAATAATGAAATTAAAATACTATTGATCGATACAGATTTTCCTGAACCTGTCGCACCTGCAATTAAAGCGTGTGGTGTTTTCGCAATATCCATCAACAATGGTTCATTATTAATACGATTCCCCATCGCCACTGTCAGTTTAGATTCCGCATTTTTGAACGCTGAGTGACTTAAAATGGAACTAATATTCACTTTTGTCGTATGTGGGTTTGGCACTTCAATACCGACTAAACTTGTACCTGGAATCGGTGCTTCGATACGAATATCTTTTGCTGCTAGTGCCATCTTAATATCGTCTTGCAATGCAGTAATACGTGAAACTTTGACGCCACGTTCTACCGACAATTCAAAACGCGTCACACTTGGTCCTTCGACAACATTCACGACTTCTGCAGGTACATTAAAGTAGTAGAATGCGTTGTTCAACTCTTCTTTTTTCTCAGCAATCCAATTTTCATCTTGTTCATGTTCTTCAGGTGCTTCGAGCAAATCAAGACTCGGTAACTTCAAGTTTGGACCACGACGAATCGTCTTCACTTCTTGCTGTGACTGTGGCTGCTGACTGCCTTCTGTTTGTGTTTCGTTATGTACATGTTCCGCTGCCATTTGAGATGATGACTGTTGTTCAACAGGTTGTACAGGACGCACCGGTTGCTCAGGTGCTGTTGGTGTAGGTTGCACTTTTACACCCTCTTTTTTCGCCTGTTGTTGACGCGACATCAGTCTCTTTTTATCTGAAGGTGTCATGACGACGTTAAACGGTTTGCTTCCTTTTCGAATCGGTACTTTATACGGTTTCGGTTGTTCAGTTTGTTGGGAGGCTTTAGGCGCTTCAGACGGTTGTTCCACTGTTACCCTATCGTCCTGTGATGGTTCGACCTCTTCAGCTGTTTTTTCATAAGTTTGTTTAGATTGTACAAGTTCTGGTTTCAACTCAGGTTCAAGTTTCGGCATCCCGTCAGCCTGTTGTCCTGGTTGTTCGTTTATATCATTATCGTGTACAGGTGTATCTACTGCATCACCGTCATCCGCATTATCGACCTGTTCATTATCTGTTTCATCATTATCTGTTTCATCATTATCTGTCTCATCGCTGTCCAATTCATCATGTGATGCATCATCTTCAACTTCAACGACTTCAAACTCAATATCCGATACGTCAGTTTCAGCTTTGTCCGCTGTGATTTCATCTGACGTTGTTGTATACGCATGAGTATCTCGATATTGTTGTACATCATCCACTTGAGAAGATTGCGACACATTGTCAAGTGGCACTTCTTCAATATCAAAGTTATTTTTAGTAGCCTCTTCATTTGTGAACGTATCATTATCATCACCATTTTCAGCCTCAACGTCCGATAAATCGACCTCTTCATATTCGAAGTCAGACGTCAATGTAGACGCATCATCATTTTGTTCAGTTGTTACATCTACTGTCTCTTCATTGTATCCTTCCTCAGAAATGGGTTCATCAACCGACTCAGCATATTGATCACCTAACAATTGACGTGCTTGCGCAGAATACATTTCATCAATCGCTTTTTGAATATTAGGATTCGCATGTTGTTCATAAGATTCTCGTTTCTTTTTAAGCGCCTCTTTGAAGTTTTTCTTCTGCAACATTTTCTTTTCACGTTCTCGACGTATCTCTTCTACAATTTGAGAAGCATAAATATTGTCGATATGAATGGTGTTTTGACGGCGTGCCGGTGATTTTGATGTTCCTGCCCGTTGTGATGTTTGGTTTTGTGTCGTTGTTGACTGTACTTGTGGTGTTGATTTTTGGGCTGCACGTTCATTCTTTTGCGACTGAGGCATGGCTTTACGTGCTCCAGGTGGTTGATTCAATCCACTGTTTTTAATTTTTTTCGGTTGTTTCGTACCAAAAATAGCAGACGGTACTTCACTCGCTTGAAATGGTTTTTGATGATAATTCGGTTTAACAACATCATTATCAATATGACGTTTTGCTTTTTTTGAACGTTGTGTAGATTGCGCAGCGAAAGTATAGTCGTTCTGATGAGAATGACTGTACGTTGAATTAGAACCACGTGTCTGTTGTTTTTCATAATAATGCGCTTGTTGTACACCACGATGTCGACGATGTTGACGATCAACCGTAAAGGAAGGACGTCGCTCATGTGGTTTTGTATGCATAGTCACATCATGTGCTTGTGTCGCGTCTGTTTGTTGCTGCTGACGTTCCACCGTTTCGTCATGCATCTCAATCGGAAAACGAAACTTCCCACGCGGGCGTTGATAAACATCTTGACTTTGTTGAACGAAAGACGCATGTTTCTCTTCGCGTGTTGCTTCACTTTTTCTTCTTCGTGTTGAACGTTGTGACGATTGGTCTTTATCATCCTCACCAAATAATTGATCAAACCAGCTCATTTAATTTCACAACCTTCCTCTATTCGTCAAAAAATGGTTGACCTACTTGATAATGATCGTCTAATACCATAATGCCTTTCTCTTGTGGCGCATTCGGTAAATTCAACTCTTTCATTGAACATACCATCCCACTTGAAGGCACACCTCTTAATTCAGCATCTTTAATAATCATTCCACTTGGCATCACCGCACCTACTTTTGCGACAACGACCTTTTGACCTTGATCAATATTAGGTGCACCACAAACAATTTGTAATGTTTCAGTACCGACATCCACTTGAACAATACTTAATTTGTCCGCATTCGGATGTTTTTCTTTCGATTGAACATAACCTATGACAAATTTTGGTGACAAGTCTGCCTCAATTTGATAATCAAGGTCAGTGCTATCAATCATTTTTTGAATTTCTGCAAGCAACGTCTCCGTCAATTTAATATGCCCAACACCATCAATATTTAAATGATTTGTCGCTTCAAATAAATTAAAACCTACAATTTTTTGATTCTCTTTAATAGCGACGACATCACCATGACGTTCATATTCAAACGGTCCTTCACCTTGTTCAAATTGTAAAAATGCCACATTTCCTACACCAGTTGGATTAAAAAACAAATTCATCTTCATTACTCCTCATTGTTATTGTTAATATCTTTCGTTGCTCGCAAATGATGGACAACGTTCGGATTTTCATTCGGTTTTTGTTTGTTGTTTTTACCTAAAATGAATATCGGTTCGAAATGACCGTTCTCATAGGCAAAAGAGAGTGAAGTAATCGGAACAAGCCCTTGTGCGAAAAACTCCATCGTCATATGTGCCATAATATCGTAACCTGTTTTATTACGAATATCTGCAATTAGCAATACATCTTGATGAGGGACCGCAACAAGCATCTCTCCTTCACACCGTTCTTCAAATTCAGCCAACAATTTCGCATTCATGATACGACTTGCATCATAGCCATCGTTTTTATTAATGAAATAAAAAATGTTCCCTTTGACTTCATCCGTCGTAAATGAATTATCTAATTTTCTAACATTAAACATCGCCATTTCTTTCAGTTGTTGCTGGGACAAATTTAAAGACTGCATTAAATCTTCATCAATCAAGCGATATGACTTGCCAAGATCGAGTGCATAATACACGCGTGTTTCAGCAGTATGAGGTTCAGTAATAAACGCCTTCCCCTCTTTCGTCTGTTGATCAAAACTTGTCGCACGAATCACAGGCATGACACGAATTTCATCTAATGTCTTATGTGCTTCATCTTTCATTTGTTGAATCGTTTCTTCTACATAATAAATAATCTCATCAACAATATTTTCTTGCCCTTTATTGTATTTGGCAACAACTGGCGAAAGTTTAACAGTGATCCCTTTATGATTATCTTGTCGATAAATTCTTAATGATTCTTCGTCGCGATTAAATTGATAATCGACGTCTAAATGTGTTAATCGCGATTTGATTAAGTCTCTCATTTTAAAGACATTCATGTTTTCACTCCTAATTGCACGCCTTATATTAGTTTACAATAAATATACCCTTAGGACTAGAAAAAAACCATGTCCTAAGGGTTAAAATCTCATTAAAATTGACTGAGAAATGTGTCAATCTGTTCAATTGTTTTTCTTTCTTTACCAATGTATGAACCGACTTGTTGTCCATTTTGATATACGAGGAAGCTTGGAATGCCCATAATATCGTGTTCAATCGCTAAATCGATAAATTCATCACGGTCGACTTTCACGAATTTAAACTGTGCATATTTCTCCTCTAACTCAGGCAATCCTGGTTCAATGACACGACAGTCACCACACCAATTTGCGCTAAATAAAAATACTGTATTCTCATTGGCAAAGTCTTTAAATTGTTGTTCGCTTTCTAATTGAATCATCTTCGTCACTCCTATTGATATTGTAATTGTTCTATCGTTTCAAGATTTAATGTTTGAATGGATGCCGTTAACCATGTTTTTGCTGCTTGATAATCTCGAATATCAAACACAGCATCCGTACTATGAATATAGCGTGCACATACACCGATGACAGCTGTAGGAACACCGATATTCGCTTTATGAATGGCACCACCATCAGTACCGCCTGGTGAAATGTAATGTTGATACGCAACACCATGCCGTAACGCAACATTTTGTAAAAATGATTTAAATGCCGGTTTTAACAACATCGTCCCATCTTTAATACGCAATAATGCCCCTTCTCCGAGCACACCTGATAAACCTTGGCGACCTTTCATGTCATTAGCGGGGGAACAGTCCACAACGAATGCTACATCCGGATCCACTAGACGCGCTGCCGCTTCTGCCCCACGGAGACCGACTTCTTCCTGAACATTCGCACCGACGTATAAATCAAAGTCTAATGTCACATCTTTTAACTGTTCTAACAACTCTAATGCAATCACACAACCATAACGATTATCCCAAGCCTTCGCAGCATAGCGATACTCCGACAATTGCAACAGTTCTGTATGAGGTACGATCGCATCTCCAATTTGAATACCTCTGTTATATACAGCGTCAGCATCACTTTCTCCGATATCGAGGAGCAAGTCTTCAATGCGTGGCGCTTGTTCCTGACCACTTCTAAAATGTTTTGGGATATTCGCAACAACACCAACGATTTCTTCACCTTGTTGCGTCATAATTTTTAAACGTTGACCTTGCCAAATATCGTTTGCAACACCCCCAAGTGCCGTAAACTTGATAAAGCCTTGTGATGTCACCTCAGTAATCATAAAGCCGATTTCGTCCATATGTGCCGCCACCATGACACGTTTTGCATTCGGCTTACCACTTTTTTTTACGCCATAAAAACCACCCATACGATCATCTACAAACGTATCTACGTATGGTGCCATCATTTTTTTCATATATTCACGGACATGCTGTTCAAAGTTAGGAGCACCATGCATTTCCGTTAATGTTTTGATTTTATCTATTGTATTATTCGACATGACACACACTCCTCTGAATTTTTATTCTCTTTACTTAGTATATCATCTTTGTTGTGGTAAACTATAATTAAGTCTTCAACAAGGAGATGTGGAAAATGATATCGAAAAAAAACTGGCCTTTATTGATTCCCATTTTAATCCTTAGCCTTTTAACCGGAAGTTATTTTTACGTGCTGAATATGAACAAACAAAAATACATATCAGCAGATAAAGTTATCCAATCTGTGAAGGGCTATTTCAGACATGTCACAGGTTCTTATATTTTGTATGAACCAACGACATATCGTAAATTCGGTATTGAATATGAGGTTTATAAAGGCGGCATCACTGCTGAGCGACACGGAAAAACATTTAACTATGAATTTATTGCAGATGCATATAATGGCCAAATCATTGATATTATAGAAATCTAACGTTGCTCATCTCAAAGGTGAACCCGCATAATCACATGCACAGTGATATGTGGGTTCACTTTCTTTTTATTCAACATGCTCACGTAAAATTGACGCTTCGACACTTTTTAAGTCTTGGCTCAATTTCGCCGCAAAATGTTGGACATCGTGATAAAACAAAAACCAATATTGATGTGCGACATAATAACGTGTGAGTCGCTCTTTTTCACGAATAGATTGCATCGGATAATCATCATAAGCAGAGACCCATAATGGATTGCGATGTGCAGTCGTACTTAAAATATCCGCCATATGCACAGCTTTTTTACCTTCACTTTCAATCTCAATGACAGCATGACCGAAACTATGGCCACCTGTATGCTTCATTTTAATTCCTGGATAAGGCTCAATGGCATCTTCAAATAGAATCAATTTCGCTTCATATGATCCTCTGTTGATTGGCCAATACGTCGCTTGACTTCGAATATTAGGTGCGATAAATTCATGCCATTCATCTTGTTGAACATAGTGCCACGCATTCGGAAATTGCGCTTGACCATTTGCATCTGTTAACCCTGTCGCATGATCAAAATGCATATGCGTCATCAATACGATATCGATATCGTCACGTGTTAGAGAGAATTGTGCGAGTGAAGCATCAATGTCCGATTCATAGCGTACCCCATAATTTCGCAATTGCTTCTCGGTTAATTTTCCATTACCAATCCCAGCATCGATTAAAATATTTTTATCTTCAGTTCGAATCAGAATTGGGGAAGTCGTCAACGGGACTTGGTTCTTATCATTCACTGGATATTGACGTTCCCATAACGGTTTAGGGACAACCCCAAAAATCGCCCCACCGTCCATCTGAGTGAATCCTCCGTTTAATGGATCAATTTGAAACTTGCCTAATTGCATAGTGAACACCTCAATTTCATTTTACGCATTTCCATTATCAACGAAAGCTTAGCCCAGTTTCAACTCTCAGCACTCATAAGATTGGGACATGGAAAAGTTTAAGTTTCGATTCATTCATAGATTTATAATTCATTAATGATTTTAAAACTGTCGGAAAAAGAAGGTGAATCGGATACAAAAAATGATGCTATTGTTTTCTTGGTTTAAAAACTTGCCCTCATTACCCTGTATTTGATGTAAGATTGCCCAGAAGGCTGAGACTCCTGAGGGATAAAATAAATATCTAAATATGATTTCTACTCTTTAATAGTGGTTCCTGTTTATCGCAGTAGCTGTCTGACTTCTCAACGTATACACTTTTGAGAAGTCTAGTCAGCCTTGCGGGGGCAGTACGACGAAATCTTTGTTGAACATAAGATTTCTGTACTGCTCCCAAAATCCACAATGAATGGATGCGCTGGGAATCAATAAACGGTGTTCCAAAAGCAGGATTTTCGACAGAACTCCCGCGATTTCGGCAAAATTTGGAAATCAATTTTGCTCATCGCTCGGTTCTGCTCAAATCCTAAGCGCTTTTGTCACAACCTCCCCTCAGCCCCTCGGAACGCGAAGCCATGAAGGCAATCAAAACCAAAAATCATTGAGGGCAAGTTAAACAAGAATTCTGCATCAATAGCATCAAAAATCTTTGTGTCCCACCCACATCAAAAAAGCAATGCGTGCGCTTTTAAGTCACTCACATTGCTTTTATAAATTATTCGGTTGTCTGTTTAGCATGAAATTTTGCTTCCATTCGATAAATACGTGACCCTTTTTCAGCAAATTTATGTTCATACTCAGTCGGAATATTATCCCCGTCATCTTCTTGATGGAGGTTCAAGTTAATTTTTGTAAAATACATACCAAATTGAGACATACTCTCGAGGCTGTACGCAAATAACCCGCGATTATCTGTTTTAAAATGAAGCTCGCCATCTTCACGAAGGATTTGTTGATAGAGGGCTAAAAAGCTACGGTAAGTTAATCGACGTTTGGCGTGTCGTTTTTTCGGCCATGGATCAGAAAAGTTTAAATAAATTCGGTCCACTTCGCCTTGACGAAAATAGTCTGTTAAAATGACCGCATCGTTACATAATAATTTAATATTTGTTAAGTTAAGTTCGCGTACTTTATCCAACACACGAATCATCACATTTTTATCTCTTTCAATGGCAACATAGTTAATATGTGGATTTTGCTGCGCTAATGTCGTAATAAACTTGCCCATACCAGAGCCCACTTCTATGTGAATTGGCTGTTGTTGTTCGAACCACTCACTCACTTGATGGGCATGTATGCCTTCTAAATCCACAATATCGTTATGCTCAGTTAAGTAAGACTCAGCCCACGGTTTATTTCGCATTCTCATGATTATTCATACTCCTTAAATAAATACATTACTCTTCATGACTTCATTTAAGAATTTGAGCCAAGTATTCATATCTTTATAACGTTTATGTTCTTCGTTCCACTGAATCATACCAATAGACTGAATCACCGTATACCATTTCATACGTTTTTTTAAATTCATCGTTTCTTTCACTTCATACGTGTCAAGCCAACTCGACCATTGCACTTCAGGCACGTAGTTGTAGAGCAGCATACCGATGTCAATGGCAGGGTCAGCAATCATCGCACCTTCCCAATCGACGAGAAAGAGTTCATCTTTATCTGATAAAAGCCAGTTATTATGGTTGACATCACCGTGAACTACCGTATAAAAACGTGGATCAAATTCCGGCATATGGTCTTCTAAATACGTTAAAGCCTTTCTCACGATATGGTGCGTTAACACATCACGAGACAATGAGGCGTTAATTTTATGCAACATAATTTCAGGTGTGATAGGCGCCATCTCCATACGCTTCAACATCGTTAATAATGGTTTCGACTGATGAATTTTTTTCAACAAGTGTGCCACGCGATCTTGGGCCATTTCTTGCGATTCGAGTTCACGCCCATTTTTCCAATGTTGGGCTGTCACCACTTCACCGGTTTCGATACGTTTCGTCCAAACCAGCTTAGGCACGATGCCTTCTGCTGATAATGCCGCGATAAATGGATTGGAATTACGTTTCAAAAACAACTTTTGACCATCTTGCTCAGCCATATAAGCTTCACCAGATGCACCACCAGCCGAGTCAAGCGTCCATCCTAACTGATAAAACTGCTCCACAACTCGTTCACCTCACTTTCAAATAGAAAAGGCTCATGAAATTTTTTCAAGAGCCATATTTAAACCATTTTTACAATGATTTTAAATTCACGTTCATGTTTAACACTCATTTAAGATTTTATAATTATTGAGCCTTTTTTTCAACCAAAAATGAAACACAAAATGTGACTTTTTACCTTTATCCGTTTTGAAAGTTTCACAAACTCTTCATAATACTGTCAAATCAGCCTATTTAGTGTGAATGTGAATGAATATATCTTTCAAAACCTTCTTGTAAGCGTCTTGTAATCGGACCGACTTTACCGTCATTAACAACTTCACCATCGATTTTAACGACAGGCATTACTTCGGCAGATGTACTTGAAATGATCACTTCATCAGCTTCTTTCAAAAATGCCAACGAGAATGCTTCGTCTTTAAACGTAATTTGCTCATCATCACAAATCCATTTAATCACCTGACGTGTAATCCCGTTTAAAATTAAATTGTTCGCTGGATGAGTGTATACAACGCCATCTTTAATCGCATAAACATTACTTGAAGCACCTTCTGTCACCGTACCATCACGATGTTGAACCGCCTCAGTCGCATTGTATTTTGTCGCATATTCTTTCGCTAATACGTTACCTAATAAGTTTAAACTTTTAATGTCGCAACGCAACCAACGAATATCATCCGTAGTAACGACCGACACACCTTCTTCAAGCGCTTTAAATGGACGATCGTATGATTTTACGAAAGCTGTTAATACAGGCTCTACTGATGGCGTTGGAAAAGCATGGTCACGCGGTGCAGCACCACGTGTCACTTGCATATAAACCCCACCATTTGTCACATCATTCACTTGTGCGAGTTCACGAACCAGTTCAGTCAATGATTCCACTGTGTAATTCAATTCTAAACCGATTTCACTCGCACTACGTAATAAGCGTTCGAAATGTTCTTTAGCTGTAAATAATTTGTTGTCGTAAATACGTACATATTCATAAATACCGTCTCCAAAATTGTATCCACGGTCATTAAAAGCGACTTTTGCCTCGCTTTCTTCTACAAAACTTTCATTAATCAGTACTTTTGTCATAGATTATCCCTCCACACAAACCGCATAAATCGCTTCTAAATAAATGCTCGTTGCGTTAAATAGTTGTTTTTTCGTGATGTATTCATTTTTTTGATGCATTAAATCTTCTGAGTCCTCAAACATCGCACCGAACGCGACACCTTTATCTAAATTACGGGCATAAGTCCCTCCGCCAATCGTAAATGATGGGCGCATGTCTCCTGTTTGGTTGCGATAAGCTGTGAGTAATTTTTGCACAAACGGATCTTCAGGGTTCACAAAATGAGGTGTTTGTACTTTAAGACCTTCAATATCAAAACCTAATGCTTGAATTTCGGCAGTAAAGTCATTGATGGCAAGGTCAAAATCAAAACCTTCTGGATAACGTAAATTAATACCGAATGAACCACCTTCATCTAAATCATAGCGAATCACACCGATATTTGTCGTTAAATCGCCCATCAAATCAGAATGGAACTTCATACCCATTTTTTCACCAAAGTGAGAATCAAATAAGTATTTTTCGCCAAAAGCTGTCCAGGATTGCGCAGATTGATTTAAATTTAACGTGTTTAAGAAATGAATTAAATATAAACCCGCATTCACACCAATAGAAGGATCCATGCCGTGTACAGCTTTACCAAAAACAGTTAGTTTCAAAATGCCGCTATCAATTTCGTGTTGGCCTTCTAATTGGTGTTCTGATAAAAACGCTTCAAAACGCTGAATCGTATCCGTCATATTTTCTTTTACTAAAATATCCGCGTTGGCAACGTCTGGCACCATGTTGAAACGTTCACCTGAAACGAACTGCTTCAATTCGATTTCAGGTTCATCGTCATCTAACGTTAAAGTTCGTTGTTTAATCGTAAATGTCGTAATCCCTTTTTCACCGTGAATAAGTGGGAATTCTGCATCAGGTGCAATACCAATCGTCGGCATTTCTTCAGTTTTGAAATAACGTTCTGTACATTTCCATTCAGACTCTTCATCTGTTCCGATAATAATATGTATTCTCTTTTTCCAATCTACATTCATATCATTAAGAATTTTTACTGCATAATAAGCCGCGATAGTAGGACCTTTGTCATCTAGTGTTCCACGCGCAATAATACGGTCGTCCGTTTCAACAGGGTCAAATGGATCTGAATCCCAACCGTCACCCGCTGGCACAACATCAACATGACCTAAAATACCAAAAAGTTCTTCACCTTTTCCGATTTCGATACGGCCGGCTAAATGATCAGTATCAAAAGTATTAAATCCATCACGCTCAGCTAACTGATACATATATTCAAGTGCCGCCCTAGGACCTGGACCCACTGGCGCGTCTTCCGTAGCTTCTGCATCATTTCGGACTGATTTGATAGCTAAAAGTCCTTTTAAGTCTTCGATCATTTGCGTTTCATATTCTTGTACTTTTTCTCTCCACATGCTGATCAACTTCCTTTTTTTCATGATTGTATTTCTTATTTTACATGAATTATCCATTAAACGACAGTAATATTTCTGCACACTTTTTTTATTTTTCTGACAAACAGTTGTCCTTCATTTTAAAATGGCGATGAACTCGGGGAAATTCTGAAATTATTATCATAAAAAAACATCTCACATATGAATCAAGTCATCAGAGTCACGTTGAGATAAACGTCAATATATATCATTGCTAAAAATGTTCTCAAAGATGTGACAGTAAAATTAAAAACCAGATGCTAAGGTCATCAACATGACACCTTAACGCCTGGTTTTAAAATGGTTACTTATTCGGTTCGTTGTCACGCACAACATGTAAATTGTGTGAAGGATCTCCGCCACCTTCATCATCAAACAACGCTTCTCTGTCATCTAAGTTATCACGTTGTTCACCGTTCAACAACTGCTCTTTTTTCTCATTAATAAATGATTTCGGATCTTGTTTCGCTTCGTTAATATAAGCTTTGGGATCCTCTTTCACTTTATTAAATTCTTGCGTTGCAGCTTCACTCACTTGTGCTGCTTTTTCTTGTGCACGTTTTTTGTAGTCTTCCGGATTTTCTTTATATTTTTGATATTCTTGCTTCAAGTTTTCGCGGTTTTGTTTATTTGAAAGTACAACTGCTGCCACTGCACCTCCAATACCAAGAATCGCTTTAAACAGTTTTCCTGATTTTGCCATCTTAATCACCTCAAATACTTTTAATGTAAGGTTACCCGACAGATGCGCAAGTTAAACCTTTTTCATTTAAATATTTCAATGATTAACGATAATTCAGCAATTTCAACTCGTCCTCTGTTAAAGGTCGATAAGCACCTGGTGACAGTGATGAATCTAACGTGAGGTCACCAATGGACACCCTTTTCAATTCAATCACTTCATTATCAATCGCATGAAACATCCGCTTCACTTGATGATACTTTCCTTCTTGAATCGTAACATATGCCGTCGTTGGCTCATCCAAAATTTCAAGATGTGCAGGTTGTAGCTGACCCTCTTTTAAGGTGATACCTTCTTCAAAACGTTTTGGATCACTTGCTTTCAATGCATACTTCGCTTTAACCCAATACGTTTTCGACACATGCTTATTCGGACTCATCAGCTCATGGTTAAATTGACCATCATTCGTAATTAACAAAAGCCCTTCAGTATCTTTATCAAGCCGACCCACTGGAAATAAGTCTAGGTGTTGGTAGTCTTCAATTAAGTCAATCACTGTTTGATGTTGCTCATCCACAGTTGCAGAAATGACGTTTTGCGGTTTATTCATCATCAAATATACAAACGGTTCGTAAGCAATCACACGCCCTTCCACTTCGACCACATCATGCTCTGGATCAATTTGTGTTTTAGCGGACTTGATTTTCACGCCATTATGCAATACACGCCCTTTTTTCAACAGCGCTTTAACTTCTGTACGTGTCCCGACACCCATTTGCGCTAAAAATTTATCAATACGCATTATAAAAAGCTCACTTTGCGTCTAATTTTGTTTGGAATCTCACCTAAAAACTTATCTGCCAAGCGTGTCTTCATAGTTAATACTGCATAAATTATAACGCCAACGATAGCACAAATAACTGTAATGATAAATGCGCCGACATGACTTGCTGGTGAAATCACGAATTCCAAACCAAAATAAATGATTTCAACAATAATCATCATAATGAAGCTATATAATAAAATTTTACATACATCGATAATGGTTTCGTTAAATTTGAAACGTGCGTATTTTTTAAGAATGAAAAAGTTACATACAATCGCAAATGTTAATGCAATCGCTGTACTTAAAATCGCACCAGCTGTTTCAAACATAATAATTAAAGGCATGTTTAAAATTAATTTCAACACGACTGAACCGACAATGACGAACACCGTTAATTTTTGTTTATCAATCCCTTGTAACATCGATGCCGTCACACTCAATAACGAAATCAAAATCGCGACAGGTGCATAGTAGAACAATAAACGACTGCCATCCATACTGTATTCATAAAACACCGTATAAAGTGGCACAGCTAATGCCATAATCCCTAAACTTGCTGGCACTGTAATGTACATCAAGACACCTAATGCCGTACGAATTTGACGATGCATTTCAACATAATCGCCTTTTTCGTATGTTTTAGTAATAAATGGAATTAAACTAATCGCAAATCCAGCCGCTAAAGACGTTGGAATCATAACGATTTTGTTCGTTGTCATATTGAGCATCGTAAAAAAAGTACCTTGTAAACTTGTTTCCACACCTGCAATGGACAATGCATTATTGTGCGTCAATTGATCCACAATCATAAACAGTGGGAAGTTAAGACTTACAATGACGAACGGAATACTGTAAGAGAGAATTTCTTTGTACATTTTTGAATATGGCACATCAATTCCTGTCATATCCGAAGCCACCATTTCCTGTATGCCACGACGACGTTTAATCCAATACCACCAAAGCGTTAAAATACCAGCAATCGCACCAATCGCAGCACCGAACGTCGCGATACCATTTGCTAATAATACAGAGCCATCAAAGACATTTAATACGAGATAGCTGCCGACTAAAATGAAAATGATACGCGCAATTTGTTCTGTCACTTCGGATAATGCTGTCGGTCCCATCGATTTGTAACCTTGGAACACCCCACGCCAAGTAGCTAACACTGGAATAAAAATCACGACAAAGCTAATCGTACGAATAATGGCAGTAATTTGATCGACTGTCCAACCCGCATTTTTATCCATATTATGCGCAATCGTGACTGAGGCAATCATTGGAGACAAGAGATATAAAATGATAAAGCCTAATATCCCTGTAATACTCATCACGATAAAACTGGACTTGTACAGTTTTTGACTGACACGATATGCACCTAATGTATTGTATTTCGCAACGTATTTCGACGCCGCAAGAGGTACACCGGCAGTGGCAACAGCTATCGCTACATTGTAAGGTCCATAAGCATAGTTAAACGGTGCAAGATTATCTGCGCCGCCTATGATTTGGTAAAACGGGATAATGTAAATAATACCTAAAACTTTTGTAATTAAAATACTTAAAGTTAGTAAAAAGGTTCCCCTTACTAATTCCTTGTTTTCACTCATAGATAACCAACCTACTCTACATTTTTTCAAGATTTAATTATAACACAATATGGATATTATACACTGATTGAGAATATGTTAAAATCAAAATATCAATTTTAAGGGGTTTTTATAAAATGTATCAAACAATTGTGATCGGTGGCGGGCCGAGTGGATTAATGGCTGCCATTTCATCAAGTCAAAACGGACAATCCGTACTCCTGTTAGAAAAAAAGAAAGGTTTAGGACGTAAATTAAAAATATCCGGCGGGGGACGTTGTAATGTGACCAACAACTTGCCCTATGCTGAAATTATTCAACACATCCCTGGAAATGGAAAGTTCTTATACAGTCCTTTTTCAATTTTCGATAACCAATCCATTATCGATTTTTTTGAATCGCGGGGTGTTGCATTAAAAGAGGAAGATCATGGTCGTATGTTCCCTGTATCAAATCAGTCACAAGATGTACTTGATGCATTGATTCGTGAATTGAAACAAAATAAAGTTATAGTCAAGGAAGAACAAACTGTCGTGGGTGTGAAAAAAGTGGAGGCAGACCATTTCCAAGTCCAACTCCAAAATGGTGATACGTATGAAGCAAAAACAGTCATCATTGCGACAGGTGGCACAAGTGTCCCCCATACTGGATCAACGGGTGATGGCTATCGCTTTGCACAATCATTAGGTCACCACATTACAGAACTGTTCCCTACAGAAGTGCCGATTAAATCAAACGCACCCTTTATTAAAAATCAGTCACTTAAAGGGTTGAGTTTAAAAAATGTCGGCTTGTCCGTTTTAAAGAAAAATGGCAAAAAACGTATTACCCATCAAATGGACATGCTGTTTACGCATTTCGGTATTAGTGGCCCTGCCGCACTGAGATGTAGTCAGTTTATTTATCAAGAGCAAAAAAGTCAGAAGCAACAAAACATTCAAATGCAAATTGATGCCTTTCCTGAAATCAATGAAGAAGCACTCAAACAAAAAATCACGCAACAGCTCAAATCACAACCCGATAAGTATATTAAAAATGCACTCAAAGGGTTGATTGAAGAACGCTACTTAACACTGATGATTGAAAGCGCCGATATTCCGTTTGAAACGACGTATCATCATATCAGCGCACAACAACTGACTACACTCGCACATCAATTCAAAGCATTTACTTTTGAAGTCTATGGCACATTACCGTTAGAAAAAGCTTTCGTAACCGGTGGCGGCGTTTCAATCAAAGAAATCGTACCCACGACTATGGAATCCAAAATCACACCTGGCCTATATTTATGTGGTGAAGTATTGGATATTCATGGATATACAGGCGGTTATAACATTACAAGCGCCCTTGTTACAGGGTACGTCGCAGGTTACTTCGCCGGCTTTGCAGAATAAAAATTAACCCTATCACACAACATTCCCCCACCTCAAATTGATAACGAGCTGGGGGTTTTGATTGATGTATCCATTCAAATGTTAACATCATTAACCTCCGCATTTGGCCGTCTCAACGCGCACAAAGAGCTATATTAAGATAAGTGGCTTATGATAGTTTGTATTGGTAATTGTTTTTCCCACACCCCACAGATTGCAAGACCGCGCAAGATGTAGACAGTTCACCTTCTCCCTACCATGTGCACATCAATTTAGCTCCACTCTCTCCCTTCTCCTCCCTCAAAAAAGATATAATGCGGTGAGCGTGTGAAGTTACATGTGTTTTTGATAGTTTGTGTTGGTGCTTGTTCCCCCACACCCCACAGATTGCAAGACCGTGCAAGACTCCCGAGGGGAAAGTTAAAAGCAAAATCAAATCATTGAATTATGAGAGTGGCTACTGTTTAACGCAGTAGCTGTCTGACTTCTCAATGCTTTTGCTGTTGAGAAGTCTAGTCAGCCTTGCGGGGGCAGTACAACGAAATCTTTGTTGCACATGAGATTTCTGTACTGCTCCCAAAATCCAATTCGGCCTCCATCAAGTGTATGCTTTAATCCAGCCGAATTTAGTTGAAGGGTCAGCCCTAGGACAGCGCAGCACAGGTCAGCAATCTTAAACAGCTATAAACTCATCAATTTAGCTCCACTCTCTCCCTTCTCCTCCCTCAAAAAAAGATATGATGTGGTGAGCGTGTTGGAAATTGGGATAAAAACACTTTTTATTCTGTTACATTTTGCTTTAAAAACTACAAAGATTGCAAGACCGTGCAAGACTCCTGAGGGATCAGCTGGCCCGGAAAATCCAATTCGGCCTCCATCAAGTGTATGCTTTAATCCAGCCGAATTTAGTTGAAGGGTCAGCCCCTAGGAAAGCGCAGCACAGGTCAGCAACCTACAAAACACACCAAATGCAACTAAAATGTTCAACAACCTACAAATACACTCAAATGTAACCGAAATGTTCAACAACCTACAAACACACTCAAATGTAACCGAAATGTTCAACAACCTACAAACACACCCAAATGTAACCGAAATGTTCACCAAACAACAAAACAAAAAACACTGTTATCATCGTATGGTCTCCCACACAACAATAACAGTGCATCATCAAATCTTAAATACGCTTAAACTCTAACCCTTCATCGCCCCAAGCACGCATACCACCTTCAACATTCACCGCATCAATCCCATGATCATTCAAAAACGCAACCACTTTCGCACTTCTCACACCGCCAGCACACACAATGTAGTACGTCGTGTCCTTTTTGAAATCATCCACATGATCCGGAATCTCATTCATCGGAATATGTTCTGCGTCAGGAATCATCCCCATTGCTACTTCTTCATCTTCGCGTACATCGACAATATGGACTGGTTCTGAACTTAAAATAATCTCTTTTAATTCATTTGTACTAATCTCTTTCATTATCCTCTACGCTCCCTTATTCATCTTTATTTCGCGACAATATTCACCAATTTTTGTGGAACTGCAATGACTTTCTTAACATCTTTACCCTCAATGGCAGCTTTAATGTTGTCATTGGCTAACGCTGTCGCTTCCATATCCGCTTTACTCATATCTTTTGGAATTTCGATTTTAGCACGGACTTTACCATTCACTTGAACGACGATTTCAACCACATCTTCTTCTAATAACGATGGATCGAAACTTGGCCATGGTTGATAAGTAATCGTTGTATCATGTCCTAAAATAGACCATAATTCCTCGCCGATATGTGGGGCGATAGGTGCTAACATTTTCACAAATCCTTCTGCATAGGCTTTAGAAATGGTGTCAGCTTTATAACATTCATTAATAAAGACCATCAATTGACTAATCGCCGTATTGAAGCTTAATGATTCGAAGTCTTCAGTGACCTTTTTAACTGTTTGATGGTAAACCGTTTGCAATGCTGCTGTGTCACCTTCAACCACTTTATCCGTAAGTTGACCGTCTTCAGTGACAAACAAACGCCATACACGATCTAAGAAGCGACGTGAACCATCTAAACCATTTTCACTCCATGCAATTGAAGCTTCTAATGGTCCCATAAACATTTCATATAAACGTAAAGTGTCTGCACCGTGTGAACGAACGATATCGTCTGGATTCACCACATTACCTTTTGATTTACTCATTTTTTCGTTACCTTCACCTAAAATCATACCTTGGTTGAATAATTTTTGGAAAGGCTCAGATGTAGGCACAACACCTAAATCATAAAGCACTTTATGCCAGAAACGTGCATATAATAAGTGCAATACAGCATGTTCAACACCGCCGATATAAAGGTCGACTGGCAACCAATGTTTAAGCTTTTCGGGGTCAGCTAACATTTGATCATTTTTAGGATCGATATAACGCAAGTAATACCAACAGCTACCCGCCCATTGTGGCATTGTATTCGTTTCACGGCGACCTTTCATACCTGTTTCAGGATCAACAACATTCACAAAATCATCAATATTCGCAAGTGGTGATTCACCTGTACCTGAAGGCTTGATTTCATCTGTTTTAGGCAGTAATAATGGTAATTCGTTTTCCGGTACCGTTGTCATTGAGCCATCTTCCCAATGAATAATCGGAATCGGTTCACCCCAGTAACGTTGACGACTAAATAACCAGTCACGGAGTTTATAATTCACTTTCTTTTCTCCAAGACCTTTTGCTTCTAGTAGTTCAATCGCTTTTGCAATCGCCGCTTCATTGTTTAGACCGTCTAATTCACCAGACTGAACATGTGCACCGTCACCTATGTAATAAGGTGTGTCTGCATCGTTTTCAATGACTGTCACAATTGGTAAATCAAATGTTGTCGCAAATTCATAGTCTCTTTCATCATGTGCTGGAACGGCCATCACAGCCCCTGTCCCATATGAGGCTAACACATAATCAGCAATCCAAATAGGTACTTGCTCACCTGTAAATGGATGAATCGCATAAGCCCCGGTGAAGACACCTGTTTTTTCTTTTGCCAGATCTGTTCGTTCTAAGTCAGATTTTTTCGCTGCTTCGTCTTGATAATGTTTCACTTTTTCATATTGTTGCGATGTCGTAATTCGGTTCACTAAAGCATGTTCAGGACTTAACACTAAAAATGTTGCGCCGTAAATCGTATCTGGACGTGTGGTAAATACTTCAATCGGTGTATCGATATTTTCGACTTTAAAGTTCACTTTCGCCCCTTCAGAACGACCAATCCAGTTACGTTGCATGTCTTTAATCGATTCGGGCCAATCAAGTGTATCTAAGTCTTCAAGTAAACGATCTGCATATTCTGTAATTTTCAATACCCATTGTTTCATCGGGCGTCGAACCACTGGGTAGCCCCCACGTTCTGATACACCATCGACCACTTCTTCATTAGATAGGACAGTACCTAACGCTTCACACCAGTTCACTGGAATTTCATCAATATAAGCTAACCCTTTTTTATAAAGTTGAATAAAAATCCATTGTGTCCATTTATAATATTCAGGGTCTGTCGTACTCACTTCACGATCCCAGTCATAACTAAAACCGAGCTCTTGAATTTGACGTTTAAATGTTTGAATGTTACGTTTTGTAAATTCCGCCGGGTCATTTCCAGTATCAAGGGCATACTGTTCAGCAGGTAAGCCAAACGCATCCCAACCCATTGGATGTAACACATTGTAACCTTGCATACGCTTATAACGTGACAAAATGTCTGTTGCTGTATAACCTTCTGGATGCCCCACATGTAACCCTGCACCTGATGGATAAGGGAACATATCTAACGCATAAAATTTCTTCTGCCCGATATTATCTTCTGTTTTAAACGTCTTGTTTTCTAACCAATACGTTTGCCACTTTTTTTCGACTTCTTGATGATTGTAACTCACAATTAAATCCTCCTCATTCATAAAAAGACACCTCAAACTATTCATATATGCTAAGGGACGACTTTTGCCGCGGTACCACCCTCATTCACTCCTAGAAGTGCACTTCATTTCAAATAGTAAGAGATGTCATTTATTTTTCATTATTTATCGGCAAGTTCACTTAAAGTTTTTCGTTAGTTCGCACCACCACTAACTCTCTGTGGAAACCCTTTTAAGTTACTACTCCAGTACAGCACGACCACATGCTTAATTCGTAATCAACTACTATATTATGCAATTTAGTACAAAGATGCAAGTGTCATTTACTGTGATTAACGATATAACGTTTTCGGATCCACTTTTCTATCATAAATCGAAAGGAATACCATAGCGATGACGAGTAAACCTATCATTGATAAAAACATGATTTGCATATTAA